>JAGBGV010000124.1 GCA_017935805.1 Clostridia bacterium
CCTCACTCTTTGCGTATTCAAGATACTTATCATACTGTGTAAAGGGATTGATGAAGTCTTCAAGAACATCAATGATCTGACGTGTTTTAACTGTCTCACCCTTGTCTATACCTTCGAGGCAAATGGTATACAGTCCGTTCTGTGCTTCAAGATTTTCAACTCTGCCGACAGGCATAGGCTGAACCACCACCACGCCTGCATTTATGGCACCTTTGTCATTCATATCCTGGATGATCCATTCAACAAACGCACGCAGGAAGTTACCTTCGCCAAACTGAAGGATCTTAATAGGTCTTTTTGTTTTGGGATAATTATTACTGTTAAGCTGTTTCATTTTTCTACTCCAATTGGGGAATTTATTCTAATGCAAAGTAATTATATCACTTAAATATTATTTTGTCAAATAATTCTAAATTATTTGGGAACTATTTGAGCTGTTTTTTCGTCTAAATAAGTAGCAAGAAAGGAGTGACTTTATGAAAAGATTTGTATTACTGTTTATAATCATTTCACTTGCGTGGACGGTGTCGCTTGTCAGCTGTGTGAATAACAGCCTACCGATACCTGATACGGAAATTGACGAAACACCTAATATCAGTGACACAAGCACACCCCCACCGGATACTTCCGATGTTACAGAAATTATAAATATTGTTGATCTTACTCTGAGCGGAGACATATTGACAGCCGATGCTCTTGAAGGGTTCTATGCTGACGGCACGCACGATTATTACTTTCCGAGTATCAAAAGTCAATATATTATAGTAGAATTCTCTGACGGAACTACTATGAATGTCAAAGAGGCATTTGAGCAGGAACTTATTACGATAGCCGACCTTGACAGATTTAATATCGGATACTTTGTCGAGATTAAAGATAATGGTATGGAAGTGGTAAGCATCACCGACAGGACAGTGGCAGAAATGATCCCAACCGATTCTGCTCTTGAGTTGTTCTGGCAGGACGAATTCTGTGACTATTATTTTCCGTCAATCAGAAGTGAGTACGTTGTAGTTGAGCTCCTAAACGGTGACAGTTATTATGTCAAGGACGCGCTGGAGAATGGGATAATCACCATCAAGGATTTGGATAAGCACAATATACAATATACAACAGTAAAGGCAAGAGAACCGGAAGCTGATGAATGTGCTCTGGAAGGTCTAAAAATAATCGATGAAAGCGATGAAAACACATCCCCATATGCTTCATTGTTCTACTCAGACGAAGAATATATGTACTTCTATCCAAATGGTGCTTATGAAGTTGAGCTGCTCTACACCAACGGATACAGCGAGCCACTATACAGCGCACTTGAGAGAGGAACAGTGACATTTGACGAGATTGATGCGTCAAGTGTCGAATACTTCAAGGTGGCACATACTGAGTTCGGCAAATGCGGGGTAAGGGAAGTAGTCGATCTTGAAGAACTCGGATATATGAAAAACGAATTCCCCGGTGGAATGTCAGACGATACTTTTGATCCAATCTACGAGGATGATCGGTACATCTACGAGCTCCACACACCCTATGAGGCAGCAGTAATAGTAGTGTATAACGACAACTCCACCGAGAGGGTAAAAGATGCACTAAAAGCAGGACGTGCAAAAATGACAGATCTTGAAAAGTCGGGCATACAATTCAGCACTTACCCAAAAAATACCGGCAAGTCAGTAAAACTGACTGATTATGGTGTTAATATCATGTATCCTGTCCTATCCAACATCTACAGCGGCGGTACAGATAACGTTGCGGTGTTGTGTGAGTACAAAACTTCACAGCCAAACGGCGATGTTCTGCTGATTAAGTTCGATTCTTACAATGAATTTGCAGAATTCGCGCATCTTGAAAGCCTTGCCTATGACATTGGTTTTCGCAATGGTAACGAAAAACCGTCGTTTAATGATGCTACAGCAGCTTATAATCCTGAATGGTTTGAAGACAACACGCTGATTCTTCTGAATCTACGCCAGCCATGCTTGCCGGATACCACTGACATTAAGGATATTTCTGTTGTTAATGGCGGAACTGGCAGCAACATCTTGACGATCAACACATTATTTATTTATGGAGCGTCAGACTTGTCCGCCAATACATATATATTTATTGAACTCAAAAAGTCAGATATTGTCGGATGCACTTCAGTCGAAGTAACGTATGATAAAGAGGATTTCTTTAATATTTCAGAGTTTTATCTCCCCCAAGATACCGTAAGAGGATTAGGCGAAAAGTTTTACGAAGATGATAAATTCGAATATCATTATGCTTATTTCTCAACTGATCCAATAATGAGCGATACATATGTAAACTACGCATATGTCCGAGAAGGATTCGGTGATACTGAGTCTGTGTCCGAAGCGTTAGCGAAAGATCACATAACGCTTGCGGATCTTGATAAGTACGATGTTGAATACATAAGAATTCCGAAAAATAATTCAAATTCAACACAAGTCAACTATAATTTAGGCGGAGATACAGTGCTTATTTGGGATTCTGACATCGAAATATATCAGTTATTTGAACATTCTTCAAAAATGAAGGCATCGCTTTACGGAAACCTGTCGTTATTTACAGATTATAATGAGTTTTCTCAGTTCATTAAAATTTTTGAGGAAAATATAAAGTGTTACCACGATGTGTTTAATACGTGGGACGAATCAGTGCCTTTTGAAGCACTCATATCAAAATACACCGAAGAATGGTTTGATAACAATTCTCTGATTATTATTCACTATAGCCAGGGGCACTATATCAACGGCAGAAACATTACAATATTTATGGATAAAGACGCTTCACCTGACGGTGGTGACATAATGACTGTAAATATTGATACACTTAACTTTGGTCCCGATCTTGGCGTTGATTGGTTTTTGTGCGTTGAATTCAACAAGACGGATGTAGAGAAATGTACAGAATTCCGTCTGATAATTAACGAGCTGCCATCTCTTTCAGATTAACAAAAAACCGCATGACGTTTTTGCCATGCGGTAATTTTTTGCTAATTGTTATTACTGCTTGTTTTCTGTTTTAGCTTTCTTTTTGCCGAGCATGATGTTAGTAAGAATACCGAGGATAAGAGCGCAAGCGATAGCTGTGATGGTAACCTTACCAATGGAGATTGCCATGCCGCCGATACCGCAGATAAGGATAACGGAAACTGTGAAGAGATTAGAGTTATCTTCAAGGTTAACCTTCTGTATCATCTTCAGACCGGATACAGCGATAAAGCCGTAAAGTGTGATGCAAACGCCGCCCATTACACAACCGGGAATGGAATCAAGGAATGCAACGAAGGGAGAGATGAAGGAAACGAGGATAGTCATAATAGCAGTTGTTGTGATAGTAACAATGGAAGCGTTTCTTGTAATAGCTACACAACCAACTGATTCACCGTATGTTGTGTTGGGACAGCCGCCGAAGATAGCACCAACAATGGAGCCAACGCCGTCACCGAGAAGTGTACGGTGGAGACCGGATCTTCAAGAAGCTCCTGTTCAATGATAGAAGAGAGGTTCTTGTGGTCTGCGATATGTTCAGCGAATACAACAAATGCAACAGGAATGTAAGCAACAGCTACTGTGGCTACGTAAGTCCAGCTGAAGTCGTTTGCACCCTTGATAGCTTCAAGGAATGTGAACTCAGGAACAGCAATGAATGTGCTGAGATTTACTCCATCTGCAACAAGTGCCTTGAAGGGAGCAAAATCAATTACCATGAGAGCTGTATTGTCGGTAAGAGTACCGATAACTGTAAAGATAAGCCCTACAGTATAACCTGCGAGAATACCAATGATAAAGGGAATGAGCTTTGCCATCTTTTTGCCGTAAACAGAGCAGAGAGTAACAACTGCAAGAGTTACAAGCGCACAGATGAGGGAAATCCAAATATTTGTTGTCATAACGAAAGCGCCGTTAGCATCCTTAGGACCGTAGGAGAATACGTCGTTAATAGCGGCACCGGCAAGAGAAAGACCAATAAGAGCAACTGTAGGACCAATAACAACGGGAGGCATAAGCTTGTTGATCCACTTAACGCCGGCAAACTTAACTACGATAGCGATAACTACATATACGAGACCTGCGAATGCAGCACCGATAAGGAGACCAAGGTAACCGAGAGAGAGGGAAACCGCACCTGCAAATGCTGCGGACATTGAACCAATAAATGCAAATGAAGAGCCGAGGAAAACAGGGCTTCTGAACTTTGTGAAGAGCTGATAAATAATTGTACCTGCACCTGCACCAAAGAGAGCTGCAGAAGCGGTCATGCCGTTTCCAACGATTGCGGGAACAGCGATTGTAGCTGCCATAATGGCAAGAAGCTGCTGAATGGCAAATACGATCAATTGAGAAAACTTTGGTTTGTCACTGGGTTTGTAGATGAGTTGCATAATTTCCTCCAAGTAATATTTAATTCTTAAGAGCGCAAAATTGCACACCATTAGTGAGTATATCATATTGTGGATAATTTGTCAAGAAATGTCGTTGGAATTGTTATTAAAAAATGAACAAAATTACACTAATAAATATATGCTAAATGCCAAAATCACCGTATATCGTCTTATGCTTCGGCAGAAATCCTATATTTAGTTTTCTTTATAATTGTTATGCAAAAATCCTTTTTCGAGTATTTATCTATGTACAACAATGAATTTATATCAAAATTTGGCACAAAATCCAATCAATAAACAAATATATTCGCGATTTGACAAAAAAATTGTTTGACAAACTGTTACTTTTATGATATAATACCATGGTGTATGAAGCGGATTAGATTATCTGTCCGTAATTTTGAAGGAATAATAATGCCGAGGTTTTTTGTAACATCGTCTGATATTGATAAGTCAGGCGATATCATAAAGATCAGCATCCGTGGTGATGATGCAACACACATTACAAAAGTGCTCCGAATGAAGCCGGGAGAAGCAGTTGTAGCTTGTGACGAAAACGGATGTGAGTATCGTTCTTTCGTGTCGGAGCTTGGTCCTGTCGTTGTTTTGGATGTTATTTCTGTAAAGCAATCAGAAAACGAGCCCCCGTATAAAGCTGTTGTCTATCAGGCGCTTGTTAAAGGCGATCGATTTGATACCGTCATTCAAAAATCAACAGAGCTCGGTGCTCACACAATTGTGCCTGTAATTACTTCCCGCTGCACAGTCAAGCTTACTGAGTCTGATTACGCAAAGAAAACTGATCGTTGGCAGAGAATAGCCTACGAAGCTGCAAAGCAGTGCGGCAGAGGCGTTATCCCGGAAGTCAAGCGTCCGATTAAATTTTACGATGCAATTGCAGATGCCAAGTCATCAGACCTCCCGCTGTTTTGCTATGAAGGGGAGGGTACACTTCCTTTGTCTAATGTTTTAGCCGGCTCACCCACTCCCGAAACAATTGCGGTATTTATTGGCCCGGAAGGCGGATTTTCAGAGGATGAAGCAACCTATGCATCAGACAATGGAATGAAAATGACAGGGCTTGGCAAGAGAATACTGCGAACAGAAACCGCAGCGCCATTTGTTCTCTCTTGCGTTTCTTATAAGTATGAACTGTAAGATTTTCTTACATTATTATAATTTTGTCCTCACTACAGAAAGGAGAAAGCTTTGGAGACCCCGAAGCTTACTGTGAATCAACATGGCAAACAACAAAAATGTAATAACCCCAAATAAGATCAGCAGACTCAAGAAGGATGATGCGGGAAAAATCATTTTCTGGCGAATTCTTATCATTGTCATTGTTGATCTTCTTGTAGCATCTGCATTTGACTATCTGATCCACAGTCCTGCAGAGGTTGAATACAATTTCTATATGAATATCAGACCTGTTCTGTGCATCGTTTTCTGGGCTCTTTTCGCTCTTTCTGTTGCGTACTATGTACTTACAATCGTTAAGAAGATGGACACATCCGCCCATATCATGACACCGGCTATGATTACAGCTTGTACTCTTTATCTTTCCATAATGACAACAGGTTTATTCTATGATATGTTCAAGATGACACCTTATCTCTTCTACACAATGACAATTATTGCAAGCGTACTCTTTGCTGTTTATTACGTTTACACAGTACTTCTTTATAAGAAATAATATTTGTAAAAGCTTGATGTTGCAGTCAAGCTTTTATTTTTTATTGTTATTAGGCGTATTTCTTCGTGAAATTGGTCATAATAACATATCCTTTGTATAAAATAACCATAGGCAAAAAATGTACAAATCGTAAATTATTGTCAAATACCATTATGTTTTACGAAAAAAAGTGTCAAAATATATGAAAAATACTTATTTTCCTATTGAAAAATAACAAATAATCGTGTAAAATATAGTATAGTATTTACAATGATATATTTTATAAATAATGGAAGGTGTAGCATATGTCAAATCGACTGTTTCAGGGTATTATTCATCAGATGAGAGATGCTGTCGATCGTGTTATCGGTGTTCTTGATGACAACGGTGTAATTATTGCGTGCAGTGAGCTTGTTAAGATCGGCGAGATGAGACAGGGTGTTCGTGACGAACTTGCATACGCATCCGATTCTATTACATCCGGAGGTTATACATACAGACCTATCGGCTCTGCTTCCAAATGGGAGTATGTAGTGTTCATCGAAGGCGAGGATAAGTACGCAGAGAAAACAGCAACTATGCTTGCAGTTTCACTCTCAAATATCAAAAATCTCTATGACGAGAAGTATGACAAGAATTCCTTCATTAAGAATATAATTCTTGATAACATTCTCCCCAGCGATATTTACATCAAATCAAAGGAGCTTCGCTTCAATGCGGAGGAAACACGCGTTGTATTCCTCATCAAGTTCCACTCCAAGTCAGATGTACTGTCCTTCGATATGGTTCAGAACATCTTCCCGGACAAGAACAAGGATTATGTTATCTCCACAGGAGAGCAGGATATCGTTCTTGTTAAGGAAGTAAAGCCTAATACAGATATTCGCGAAATCGAAAAGATTGCAAAGGGCATAGCTGACACTCTTAATTCCGAGTTCTACGTTAAGGTGTCTATCGGCATTGGTACTGTTGTAGACAACATAAAGGACCTTGCTCGTTCCTACAAAGAAGCGCAGGTTGCTTTTGAAGTCGGAAAAGTATTCGATACCGAAAAGAACATCGTAAGTTACGAAAACCTCGGTATCGGCAGACTTATTTACCAGCTTCCCACAACCCTTTGCGAAATGTTCCTCCAGGAAGTGTTCAAGAATGGCTCTCTTGACTCTCTCGACAGAGAAACTCTCATGACCATTCAATGCTTCTTTGAGAACAACCTCAACGTATCCGAAACATCAAGAAAGCTGTTTGTTCACAGAAACACACTTGTGTACAGACTTGAAAAGATCCGCAAGCTTACCGGTCTCGATCTCCGTGAGTTTGACCACGCAATCACATTCAAGGTTGCACTTATGGTTAAGAGATATCTGACAACAAAGCCTATCGGATATTAATAGCTTGCTTGTTTCTATGCAGCTAACCGAATAGTAAAATAATATAGGGACGTGATTTCACAACTGGGATCACGTCCCACGAGTGTTTTTATATTGAGCTGATACACATTCAGTAAACAGTCTGTCTATACCAAATTTGCAAATTTTGTCGATATCCTATATCACATTATTCAGTTTGTTTATTGGTTTGTGTATTTGCAACATCAAATGACCAATAACTAAAGGAAAGGTTTCCAATGATTGATTTTGTTAATGTAAAGAAAGCGTACCCTAACGGAACCATGGCACTTAAAGGTATAAACCTTCATATTGATGACGGCGAATTTGTGTTCATCGTCGGACATTCCGGTGCGGGCAAGAGTACACTGATGAAGTTGCTTCTTCGCGAGGAAAAAGTCAGCTCAGGCCAGCTTTTTGTGGGCGACTATGACCTCACAAAGCTGTCAAATTTCAGAGTTCCGCATTATAGACGAGAGCTTGGAGTTGTATTCCAAGACTTCAGACTCTTCCCAAAGAAGACTGTTTATGAGAACGTTGCGTTTGCGATGGAAGTTGTTGGAACTCCGCGAAAGAAAATTGCACGCCGCGTTCCTGCAATTCTTAACACTGTAAACCTTGCCGGCAAGCAGGATTCATTCCCGAATGAGATCTCCGGCGGTGAGCAGCAGAGAGTTGCGCTTGCAAGAGCTCTTGCCAACAATCCCAAGGTTATTATTGCGGACGAGCCTACCGGTAATATTGACCCCAAGATGTCACTTGAAATTATGAGTCTGCTTCTCAAGATAAATAAACTTGGCAAAACAGTAATTGTAGTTACTCATGAAAAGAATCTTGTAGACTATTATAAGCAGCGTGTTGTCAGCCTTCGCGACGGACTTATCGTTGAAGACAGAGTAGGAGGTATGTTCAGTGAAAAGGTATAATATTTTCTACTTTATAGGACAGTCCATCTCCAGCATGTGGCGTAACGGCGTAATGACATTTGCCTCAATCGCCGTTCTGATGAGTCTGCTCGTCGTTATCGGCGGATTCACAATGCTTGTTGTTAACATCGACAAAAACCTTGATGACCTGGGTGTTTTGAATGAGATCGTAGTGTTCTGCGACAGAGATGCTACTGAAGAGCAGATTGTTGAGATAGGCGAAACTATCAATAAGCTTGACAACATTGACACGGTTGAACGTATCACAAAAGAGCAGGGTCTCAAGGAGCTTCAGGAAGAGCAGCCCAATGTTTATGATGACGTTACCGCAGATAACAATCCTCTTCCGGATAGCTTTGTAATCACTTACATCAATAATAATAAAGTTCCGGAACTTGATTATCAGCTCAGACAAATTCCCGGAATAATTAAGGTTAACAACAGACTTGACCTTGCAACAACTATCGAGAGCCTGAAAAGCGGTGTAATGCTTATTTTTATCTGGTTCCTCGCAATTCTTGCAGTTGTTAGTATCTTTATCATTATCAACACCATCAAGCTTTCTGTATTCTCTCGCAGAAACGAGATCAGCATAATGCGTTATGTCGGCGCAACAGGTTGGTTTATATCATTACCGTTCATTTTTGAAGGTATATTCATAGGATTATTCGCATCAGTAATCGGCTATTTTATCGAATGGTACGTTTACTCCTATATCGAAAATATAGTTGTATCTGATTATCTCCAGATGATCAGCATAATTCCGTTTGAAGAGATTAAGTACATAGTACTCGTCGGATTTATCGGAATTGGTGTTGTTACCGGTATTATCGGAAGCTGCATCTCACTTGGAAAGTATCTTAAACAGTAACGTACACATCATTGATCGGAGGACAACGGTGAAAAACAAGGCATTATCAAGAGTTTTATTGTTTCTAACCGCTGCAGCAATGCTTCTTGCGTCAACAATTTTCGTTAGAGCAGAGCTGACCGACGCCACTGTGAAATCATTTGAGAAACAGATAGAGGAAGCAAATAATAGAATTAACGAAGCTCTGTCACAGCTTTCTGAAATCCGAGACCAACGCGCTGACGCTTGGGTTGAAATTGCTAAGCTTGACGAAATTATCGCCGCACAGAACGAGTTGAAGCGCCTTGCGGAACAACAGCTTGAGAATATTGATGTTCAGATTTCTGAAACAAAAGCAAATATAGAATCTCTTGAATCAAAGATAGCTGTTCAGGAAAAGGCACGCCTTGAGAGAATGGCTTATAACTATATGGAAAAAGAGATCGACTATATCGAGCTCATTTTCGGTTCAAAAAGTCTTCGTGATTTGTTCAATAGAATAGAACAGATCAAAGCCGTAGCAGAATATGATAAGCAGCTTATCAAGGAACTTAACGAAAACAAGGAACAGCTTGAGATTCAGAAAGAAAAGCTAATCCTTGCAGAAGAAACGCAGTCACAGCGCATTGCTGAGTACGAGCAGGTTATCAAGGATAACACAGAACTGTCTGAAGAAAAGCTTGCGTTCATTAATGCACTTAATAATGATGAAACTCAGGCGTCAAAGGTCTACGAGTATTATAAGAAGCTAGATGAACAGCTTAATGCAGATCTTGAAGAATATCTCGCTGATCTGCAGCGCAAAAGTCAGTCACAGTATGTTGGCGGTAACGGAGGATGGCCCCTTGAGCCCGGTGCATATTATCACATTTCATCGGAGCAAGGTTGGCGTGTACTGAACGGCGTTGATGATTACCATCTCGGTATTGATATAGCTTGCTATAACGGTACACCGATTCGCTCATTTAACGCAGGAACGGTTGTTGTCAGCACAGAGCATTGGAGCTATGGCAACTACGTCGTAATCGACCACGGCGGCGGAATCTCAACACTTTATGCCCACATGAGCAGTAACGAAGTAAAGGAAGGAGACTATGTTCAAGCCGGTCAGTTAATCGGTTACTGCGGTCTTACCGGAAATACATACGGATATCATCTTCATTTCGAATACCGTATAAACGGTCAGGTACAGAATCCAAGAAATTATCTGGTATTCCCGTAAAACCAGGAATACATTAACTTACATAGGAGGATAACGGTGAAAACAAAAATAATCAGTTTAATGATTGCTCTGTTCTGCCTTTCAATGCTGTTTATCGGAACAGCTGTTCTGACAAATGCAGAGCTTACTGACGCCACCGTAAAGT
Organism: Clostridia bacterium; assembly: GCA_017935805.1. The sequence goes on from JAGBGV010000124.1 coordinate 10,591, forward strand.
CTTACGAGGAACAGATCGCTAATGTTGCCTGGCAGATCAAGCAGGCGCAGGAGAAGCTTGAAAACATACGCAGTCAGCAAAACGCCACATGGGTTGAAATGGGCGCAATCGACGATCTTATCAATTATAACGATGAGTTAAAGAGCCTTGCAGAACAGCAGCTCAACAGCTTAACTGTTCAGATCGAAGAGGCAAAAGCAAGTATAAATGATAATGAGTCCAAGATATACGCTCAAGAGCAAGCCTTCCTTGAACGTATGGTGCAGAACTATATGGAAGAGGATATTGACTACTTAGACCTTGTACTCGGTTCAGAAAATCTTGTTGACTTTCTCACAAGAATGGACAGAGTCAACTC
>JAGBGV010000125.1 GCA_017935805.1 Clostridia bacterium
ATGGACAATAATAATCAGTTCCCCATGGAAGAAAGCCCTATCTACTCAATGGAAGAGAGATTCGCTATCATTGAGGCATGCCTCTTTGCCGCAGGAAATCCTCTCACATATGAGAAGCTGGCTGAGGTGCTCAATCTCACCAAGGCAGAGTGCGAGGATACTGTAGAAAAAATGGCGGCAGTCTACAACAATGACGGAGCTATTCCTCGCGGTGTCATGCTCGTGCGTTTCCCCGAATCCTGCCAGCTCTGCACCAAGGAAGTATTCGGAGACCAGATCAAATTAGCTCTCGGAATGAAAAAGGGCGGCAATCTGTCACAGTCTCTCCTGGAGGTACTTGCAGTAATCGCATACAACCAGCCCACCACCCGTGCATTTGTCGATGCGGTTCGCGGTGTTGACTCAAGCTATGCTGTGGGTGCACTGTGCGAAAAGGATCTTATTGAACAGTGCGGTAGGCTTGATGCTCCCGGACGCCCTTCCCTCTACAGAACAACAACTAAATTCCTCAGAGTGTTCGGCATTTCAGAACTGTCCGAGCTTCCCACCATCAAGCTCAAAAATGAAGGCGGAGAGCCTGTTGAGATAATTCCCACAGCAGACCCTGTCACCGAGCAGGTTGAAATGGAGATCGAATAATCCTACTACTCTGCAATAAACATGAACGGAGGTGCAAAATATGACAGTACTGTATATCCTGCTTGGGATCATACTGTTTTTTGCTCTTCTGTTCTCTTTCCACATTAAGGTGTTTTTGAAACTTGAGGATAAGCTGAAGCTGCGTGTTGGTTTTGGCCCGATCATCATTACCGTTTCTCCGAAGAAGGAAAAAAAGGTAAAGCTATCTGACTTCACCTACAAAAAGCATCAAAAGCGGCTTGAAAAAGAAAGAAAAAAGTCTCTGAAAAAGTCCGCAAAGCAAGCCGAGAAAGCAGAAAAAAAGCGCAAGGCTAAATTACTCAAAGAAGAAGCGGAAGCTGCCGCAAAAGCAACAGAGGAAGCAGTTGAAGGCAACAAGCTGGGCAGCATAATGGCGCTGATAAGATTTGTTCTGTCAGAGCTGCCTGTATTCGCATCATACATCAAGACCGACATCCGCAAGCTTCACATCACCGTCGGCGGCAAGGATGCGGATAAGATCGCTCGTTCATACGGAATTATATCCTCACTTACCGCTAATCTTGTGGAGCTGCTCAAGAATAAGACCGCAATGAAAAGCCTGAAATCAGGCGCTGTAAATGTGGTTGCGGATTTTGTGGCAGAAAAGACAACATACAAATTAGATCTTTACTTTAAGCTGAGACTATTTTCAATAATTCGCGTGGGATGGCACACCCTCAAGTGGTTCATTTCACAAAAAATCAAAGAAGCAAAAAATGGCGTAAGTACGTCGCATAAATATAACAACAAATCACACAAATAATATCGGAGGTTTATTATGGCTGAAAACACTAACAAACTCGGCGAGATGACTAAATCCTCTCTTGAATCCATCCGCAATCTTCTTGATGCCAACACTATCGTAGGTGATCCTATCGAGACAGCAAGCGGCACCTGCATTATCCCCATTTCCAAGATTTCCGTTGGTTATGCATCCGGCGGCGTTGACTATGCACAGAAGGAAGCTACCGCTAAACAGGGCAACTTCGGTGGAGGCGGTGGTACAGGTCTGACTGTAACTCCCGTTGCATTCCTCGTTGTTGACGCAAACGGCGGTGTCAACATACTTAACGTAAACTCTCCCGTTGCAAACGGTTCCGCGCCAGCTGACACTGTTTCCCAGGTGGTAGGCTTCATCGAAAGATCTCCCGAGCTTATCGAGAGAATCAAAGCTGTCTTCACAAAGAAAAACGAAGAAAACAATATTTAACTTTTGCGGCGAAAATTTTATTGAATCAATCTAATTCATATTGCCTATAATACAGTCGAAATTACTGTATTACGGAGAAGCAAATGAAAAGATCGATCATAGTTTTCGCCACTGTCCTCTATCTGATCTCCGCTTTGCCGATATTTGTGTCTGCAGTTGACGTGTCGGCAAGATCAGCAGTCCTGATTGAGGCAGGTACCGAGGACATAATATATGAAAAAAACGCAAATGAGCGTATGTCAATGGCAAGCACCACAAAGATAATGACAGCGCTTGTTGCTCTTGAACACGGTCAGCTTGATAAGAAGGTCAAAGTTTCTGACAAAGCTTGTGGAATTGAGGGTTCAAGCATATATCTCAAGCCCGGGGAGGTTCTTACTTTAGAGGATCTGCTCTATGCCCTTATGCTTGAGAGCGCAAACGATGCTGCAGCCGCCGTCGCTTATGAGATAGCGGGTGACATAGACAGCTTTGCCGAAATGATGAACGAAACTGCTGAAGCGATCGGACTTCGGGACACTCATTTCACCAACCCCCACGGGCTTGATAACGAGGAGCACTACACGACTGCTCTTGATCTTGCCAAGCTAACCGCTTATGCTCTAAAGAATGAACAATTCCGCACCATCGTCTCCACATATAAGCGCCAAATACCGCTGAACGGAGATGAAGGAGTGCGCGTGCTTGTAAATCATAACAAGCTACTACGGCTGTCAGATGACGTAATCGGCGTCAAGACAGGCTTCACCAAGCACAGCGGTCGTTGTCTCGTCTCAGCGGCTGAACGTAACGGTGTTTGCGTTATTGCGGTTACTCTCAACGCACCTGACGACTGGAATGATCATCTCAATATGCATGAGGCGGGATTTTCGGAATATTCGTCAGTTACCTTAGCAGAAGCGGGCGAGTTTACAGTAGAGATCCCCTGCACTACAGCAGAAGGCGGCTATGTAATGCTGCAAAACAAAGACGAATTGATTCTGACTCTTCGAAACGGAACTGAAATCACTCACAAAGTTGTAGCAGACAGATTGCTGTTCCCGCCAATTGAAACCGGTGAGGAGCTAGGGCAAGTGATCTTCTACAGCGATGGTGAGGAGCTTGGCTCTGTTCCGCTTTATTCAACCAGTACAGTTGATCTTCTAACCGTTCCCAAATCGGGACTACAAAAATTCATTGATTTCTTCAGATAGGCTATGGAAAAAATACGACTTCAAAAATATATCAGCGAATGCGGTCTTATGTCACGCCGTGCGGCTGAGGCAGAGATTGCCCGCGGTAACATCACGGTCAACGGTGTTATAGCCAAGCTCGGCGACAAGGTTGATCCGGAATGTGACACAGTCGAGTTTCGCGGTAAAACCGTAAAGAATAATAACGGCGGTGACTCATCTTGCCGCCATACATATATTGTTCTCAACAAGCCCATAGGATATGTTACAACCATGTCCGATGAGCAGGATCGCAAAACTGTGCGGGATCTTCTCGCGGATGTTGGTACCCGAGTATATCCCGTAGGCAGACTTGATATGTACTCTGACGGCCTTCTCATCTGCACCAACGACGGAGAACTTACAAACAAGATCACCCATCCCTCGCACAGTATTTCAAAGAAATATCTTGCCACGCTGACTTCACGCCTTACAGAGGATGATATATCCGAGCTCTCTACCCCATTTGAGCTTGACGGCTATATGCTCCGACCCTTTGAGGTTGAGCTTGTAGAATACACCACTACATCGGGAGGCGACTCAACTGTTGTTCAATTCACTTTACACGAGGGCAGAAACCGCGAGATCCGCAACATCTGCGCTCATCACGGATACAAGCTTACACGGCTTACACGCATTTCCGTCGGTGAGATAACACTTGAGGGACTTGGTAGCGGAAAATGGCGTCATCTGACTGATGAAGAAATAAAATATCTGAAAACGATTTGAGAGGTAATTATGTTTCAAGTACAAGCTGTTCGCTCCCGTGAATTGCAAGAGCAGATTGCGAATGCGCTGGGATGCGAATTTCACAAGGATACATACGCGTATTTCGCAGGTGAAGTAACTGATGACGGCACAACAATCACTTCCCTTATCGGGTTGTGTCAGTTCACATTTGACCCGGAGATGTCAGTTATTAAGTCTCTCACTCCCGCCCCGGGTTGTGAGGAGGATGAGGCGATGACCATACTCGTTCGATCTGTGATGTACTCAGTTTATCGTGCGGAAATACCGTTTATATCAATAAGCGAGGATGTTTACCCAGCGGACAAAATCAAAAAAATGGGCTTTCGCAACATTGACGGCAAGTGGAGTATAGATCTCGTGAAATTCTACGAATCTCCCTGCCACTATAACGCAGGAAAAGATTAAAAAGAAAACAGTCTTTCGGAATTGATTTCCGTCAGACTGTTGTTTTTATTTGATTATCTTTGAAAGATCCATATTTGCGGGACAAGCGTAATATCCAACGTCCTTTTCGTCGATAGTACATTCGCTTATATACTCTTCAGCACCGTAAAGCTGTCGAACAGCTGTTGGGAATTGAAGCGAAAGCTTGCCTGTGCGACTAGCTGCAACAATAATCTTCTCTTCTCCGTCAATATATGGCTCTCGTACATACACAAAATGCTCGGGAGTCAATGATATGATCCTGAAAAGCCCGTCACGGAACACATCATGCTCCTTGCGGATCGCTCCGATTATTCTGTAGTGCCTCAGCAGCTCACGGTTCATGTTTGCCCAGGGGAATGTTCGGCGGCAGAAGGGATCGCGGTATCCCTCTAGTCCTGCTTCGTCTCCATAAAACACGCAAGGTACGCCCGGAAGTCCGGCAATCAGACCATAAGCAAATTTCAACCTATCAACAGCAACGCGCCTTTGCTTGTCATTCATTTTTGCACTTGACAATTCTCGATTGCTTCTGTTACCGGCAGGTATTCCGCTGAATACTGTCAGAATTCGTTCGGTGTCATGTGTACCGAGGAAGTTCAGCAGATTGTCAGAGGCGCACTTTGGGTATCTTCTGTACAGGGATTCCGTGCTATATCTCAGCCCTTCGCTGTCGCCATTCATAACATATGAGATCACTGCAGCCCGGAGAGGATAGTTCATCACAGAGTCAAGCTGACCGCCCAGGAGATACTCGCGTCTCTTGCCATAACTGATCTTATCGGTTGCGTCCTCCCAAACTTCCCCGATGATAACTCCATCGGGATTTCTCTTTTTAACAGCGCATCGGAAATCATCCAAAAATTCACTCGCTATCTCATCTGCAACGTCAAGTCTCCAGCCCGCAACTCCTGCCTTCATCCATTTATCTACAACAGACTCGCAGATAAAGCGGCGGTAGTCAGAGTTTGAGCTGTCAACTCTGGGGAGAATGTCGATTCCCCACCAGCAGTCATATTTATTGGGATAATTCGAGAAACCATACCAGGAATAGTATGGCGACTCCTTTGACTGATATGCGCCAAGCGAGTCATACTTTCCGTCTTTGTTGAAATATACGCTGTTAGAGCCTGTGTGGTTGAATACTCCATCAAGGATTACATCAATTCCGTAAGCCTTGGCTTTATCGCAAAGCTCGATGAGTGCGTCGTCACCGCTGAACATGGAGTCAACCTTTAAGTAGTCGCCTGTGTCATATTTGTGATTGGAATAGGCGTCAAATATCGGGCAAAGATAGATAGTCTCAACGCCGAGAGAGGATATGTATTCAAGCTCATCAGCAACGCCGTAAAGATCTCCTCCAAAAAACATATTATTGGGAAGAGGCGCCCCTGGGTATTCAGCATACTGTGGGATACCGTTATCCCAGTCTCCGTTGAGTATAGATCCGGCTTTTACTTTACATTTGCCGCTTCGCTTGAATCGGTCAACAAATATCTGATAAACAACGCCTCTCTTGAAGCTCTGAGAGGTGTTGTAGCCGTCATCATACAGGAGAAGCTGACGCTCGCCAACGAAATCTTTAAGCTCCACAAGAGCCGTAGGACGCTCACCGCCATAATATACAGTGCCGTCAGGAGTAAACACAGCGTAATGATAATAGTACAGTCCACGCTTGCCTTGAAGTATGCTTGAAAGCTCCATCTCGCGTGAAAAGCTTATGTAATCATCAGAAGTGTCCGACATTGCAAACTCAAGTCTGCCGTACACCTTCTCGTCTCTCCCCCAGCCATCCTCGTGAATGACCATATCTACTTTTTGAGGCTCTATGTTCTTCGATATCCTTACCTCAAAACGCAGAGTGCCGCCGAGTGGGAAAGCCCCAAACAGCGACACATCACGGTTTGGTCTGATATCGAATTTCAATTCTTCGAAACTCTTTATCATAATTATTTTACTTCTGAAATGTGCCAGATTCTATCGGCATATTCGCGTATACTTCTGTCAGCGGAGAAGAATCCTGCTCCCGCGATATTGTTAAGAGACTTCTTTGTCCATGCTGTCTGATCGTGGTAAGTGTCGATCATTGTGTTGAATGTGCTCATATAAGAATCAAAGTCAGCGAGACACATATAAGGGTCTGCAATTCCGGGACTGTGGAGGAAGTAGTTATACATTGAAGTATAGTTGCATCCTCCGAATGTGCCCAGGAGTCTGTCGATAGTGCCCTTGAGTCTTTCGCTGCTGTTGTAATACTTGAGGGAGGAATAACCCTGCTTCCAGAGATCGTCAACCTCTTCAGCACGAAGACCGAAGATGTAGATGTTGTCATCTCCCACAGCATCCTTCATCTCGACGTTTGCACCGTCAAGTGTACCGAGAGTGAGCGCACCATTGACCATGAACTTCATACATCCTGTACCGCTGGCCTCTTTACCTGCAAGAGAGATCTGCTCACTGATATCAGTAGAAGGCATAAGAACTTCAGCTGTGCTTACGTTATAGTCCTCAAGATAGATGACACGGAGAATATCGCGCACCTTCTTATCCTTTTCGATCTCCTCTCCCAGCTTCCAGATCAGCTTGATAATATCCTTCGCCTTGTAGTAACCGGGAGCAGCCTTACCGCCAAAGATGAATGTGGTAGGAGTATAGTTGCCGTGGGGATTAGCCTTGATCTCGTTGTACAAAGCAATGATCTTGAGCACGTTGAGAAGCTGACGCTTGTATTCGTGCATTCTCTTAACCTGAACGTCAAATACGGAGCTTGTGTCAATAATCTTGCCTGTTTTAGCCTTGTAATATGCCGCGAAAGTTTCCTTGTTATCCTTCTTAATAGCGCGGAGTCTTTCGTGGATAGCGGTGTCGTCCTCATACTTCTTGAAGCCTGAAAGAAGCTCGAAATTCTTGCGATATTCAGGTCCGATAGTTTCGTCAAGGAGGGCTGTAAGTCCGGGGTTGGAGTAGCACAGCCAACGTCTCATAGCAATACCGTTTGTTACGTTGGTAAACTTGTACGGCATAGCCTTGTAATAGTCGTGGAATACAGTGCGCTTCAGAATGTCGGAGTGAAGCTCTGATACACCGTTTACCGCATGGGAAGCCGCTACGCTGAGGTTAGCCATTCTTACCTGTGAATGAGCCACGATAGCCATACGGGAAATTCTATCCCAGTCACCGGGATACATATTCCAGAGGTCAGCGCAAAGTCTGCGGTTGATCTCCTCAACGATCATATAGATTCTGGGCAGCTTCATCTTGAACAGGTATACGTTCCAGGATTCAAGCGCCTCGGGCAATACTGTGTGGTTTGTGTAGGACATTACGCGGGTAACGACGGACCACGCGGACTCCCACGAATAGGAGTAAACGTCCATGAGGATTCGCATAAGCTCGGGAATACACAGTGCAGGGTGAGTATCATTGATGTGGATAGCCACCTTGTCAGCAAAGTTATACAGTGTACCGTACTGTGCCAGGTGATCGGAGATTATGCTCTGAAGAGATGCGGATACAAGGAAATACTGCTGTGTAAGTCTGAGCAGCTTACCTTCTTCGTGATCGTCGGAAGGATAAAGCACCTTGGAGATGACTTCCGCATTGGATATCTCCTGAATAGCCTTAACGTATTCGCCCTGTGAGAACAGGTTCATGTTGAAGTTAGAGGTATCAACAGCCTTCCACAGACGGAGAACGTTTACCGCCTTGGAATCAGCGCCGGAGATCATCATATCATACGGTACAGCGCGAACTTCCTGATAGTTCTCGTATGTGAACTCGCATCTGCCGCTGTCCCAGCTTTCTCTTACTGTACCGCCGAGCTTGACATTGAATGCCTTGTCAGTTCTCGGAACAAGCCACGGGCTACCGTCACTCATCCAGTCATCGGGAAGCTCAACCTGGTTACCATCAATAATGCGCTGCTTGAACAGACCGTATTCGTAGCAAATGGAGAAGCCTGTTGCCGCATAATCAAGCGCGGTCAGGGAGTCCATAAAGCAAGCCGCAAGTCTGCCGAGACCGCCGTTTCCAAGACCCGGATCGGGCTCGAGCTCATATATTTTGTCAAGATCAAATCCCATGTCGGCAAGTACTTCTCTGTACTGATCCGCAACACCGAGATTCATCAGATTATTCTTAAGCTGACGTCCCATGAGAAATTCCATGCACATATAGTACACTCTCTTGGGATGCTCGCGCTTTATATCCTCGCGGAAAACAGAGCGCTTTGAAGTAAGCAGATCCTTAGCACTGAGCATAGTGATCTTGTAGATCTGCTCTTCAGTTGCCTCACTCGGGCTGACCCCATAATAGTTTCTCAGCTTTGCTTCAAGATTTTCTCTGATCTTTGCTACTGAGTAGTTGTTGTTTTTGTCCATATTTTCTGCCCCTGAAATTTATTTCGGCGCAGTCCGGCAAAAATAGTCAGACTGCGCTGAATTTATCCTATATTATATTTTACCCGATTTTGTTGTATATATCAATATATCTTTTTGCCGAAACATTCCATGAAAAATCAACATTCATTGTGTTTTTCACCAAATTTCGCCATTTGGAATGATGGCAATACATGGAGATTGCATATTCAACAACGTGTTTCATATCGTGGGCATTGTAGTTTTTGAATGAAAAACCGTTGCCCGTTTCATCATATTCGTTAAAAGGACGGATTGTATCTGCAAGACCGCCGCACTCACGAACGATCGGAACCGTTCCGTACCTTGAGGCGATCATTTGTGCAAGTCCACAGGGCTCACTCTTTGATGGCATAAGGAACATATCCGCTCCTGCGTAGAATTTCTTTGAGAGCGCCTTGTTGTACTCCAGCTTTACGCAGAATCTGTCGGGATGACGCTGTGCGAGGTCGTAGAAGAATCTCTCAAGCATCGGTTCCCCTGTGCCAAGCAGCACAAACTGTGCTGTTGTGCAAGTTATCAGCTCTTCAATAACGCGCTTTACAAGGTCAAATCCCTTGTGAGACGCAAGACGTGAAACCATGGCAATAACAGGCACATCGGGATTTTCGGGAAGTCCGCAGGTTCGCTGAAGATCCGCCTTATCTATAGCCTTTCCGGAAAGGTCGTCTGCTGTAAAGTTTGCTGCTATATCAGGATCGGTCTCAGAATTGTAGTACCCTACATCAATACCGTTGATAATACCGGTCAGCTTACCCTCCCAGTCGATCTGACGAAGGATATGGTGCAGCCCGCTTGCGTAGTACTCTGTGAGTATTTCACGTGAGTATGTGGGGCTTACGGTATTCACCATATCGGCACATGCGATTGCTCCTTTAAGAAGATTGATGCATCCGTTATATTCAACAATGCTTCTGTCCCATTCGGGAAGTTCAAACACGTCACCGAGGATTCCGAAATCAAACACACCTTGGTAGTCAATGTTGTGAATGGTAAACAAAGCGGAAATCCGTCTGTATTCCTCAAGATGAGCATACTTACGCTTCAAGTATATGACGGAAAGCGCGGTCTGCCAGTCATTTGCATGAAGTACATCGGGATAGAAGTTCACAGCTGCCATAAGCTCAAGCACACATTTTGAGAAGAAAGCAAATCTTTCCGCGTCATCGAAGTTGCCGTACAGCATGCTTCTCTCAAAATAGTACAGATTATCAATAAAATAGAATGTCACGCCATCGGATACTGTTTTCCAGATGCCGCAGTACTGATTTCTCCACGCAAGTCTGACAGTGGTTTCACACACAAGCTCCAGCTTGTCGAAGAACTTATCCCGAACAGCAGGATACATGGGGATCACCACTCTGATGTCTGCCGATTTACCAAGCTCTGCTTTAACAGCCTTGGGAAGAGATCCGACAACGTCTGCAAGTCCACCGGTTGAAATATACGGCAACGCTTCGGATGCTGCATACAATATTTTCATAAAATCTCCCTCTCTGTTATTCAGTTTGGCGTGAAGCAAAATCAATTGCCCCACGCCACTTGTTTATATTATATCATCTTACCTTTTGATACATAGAAGGGCTGTGCTTCAGCGCCTACAAGCATCGTGCCGTCGCGGATAACCGCATTTTTGTCAGTTATTACATAATTGAGGAATGCACCGTCTCCTACGATAGTATCCTGCATGATAATGCTGTTCTTAACTGTAGCATTTCTGCCGATCTTTACCCCGCGGAAGATGATGGAGTTCTCAACTGTACCCTCAATATAGCATCCGTCTGCGATCATAGAGCTGTCTACTCTTGCGGTGGGACTATAATATGCGGGAGTGGAGTTTCTTACCTTTGTAAGCACAGGACGGTTCTTTACATTGAACAGTGAATTTCTTGCATGAGCATTGGTGATAAGATCCATGCTGTGCTGGAAGTAGTCCACAAGAGATGATATGCAAGCAAAATAGCCATCATACTTGTATATGCGATAATTCATTCTCTCAAGATTGCGTGCGATTACGTCTCTTGTAAGACTGATGTGATCATATGCAACAGCTTCCGCAACGATCTGACGAAGATAAGCTGTGCTCATTACGATCATGTTAAGGCTGATATCCGCTTCACCCTCAAAGTTTACAGGATAAGCAAGCACTCCGTTGAGTCTTCCCTCTTCGTCGGAATTATAAATTACGTTCAGCTTTGCTGTTTCCTTGGTCAGAGAAACCGTCTTGACTGCAAATGTCATATCTGCGCCCGTCTTGCGGTGATACTCGATCATGTCGTTAAAGTCGATATTGCAGATAACGTCACAGTCAGACAGAACAACATAGTCGTCAGTAATGCGGTTGATAGCGTTGCTTACGTTTTTCAGCGCCTCAAGACGTGTGGGATACAAATTTGTGTTCTTATCCGCATATGCGGTAATGTAAGGAGGCAGGATCTTGATACCGCCGGAGCGACGTGCAAGGTCCCAGTCCTTACCGGAGCCGATATGGTCCATGAGTGACTGATAGTTAAGATGTGTAATTACGCTGATATTGTAAATGTTTGAGTTTACCATGTTGGATAAGGTAAAGTCAATGAAACGATAACGGCATCCAAAAGGCACGGACGCGATAGTACGCATTCTGGTAAGCTCCGGTATGTTATTATCGTGAATATTCGAGAAAATAATTCCTGATGCTGACATTTTTGTACTCCGTCCTTTCCTTACTGTTTTTTCTCTTCAAGCCAAGCCGTGTTTACCATCTCGCCGCCGGCAACATCAGTTCCCGGACGAAGCTCTAGGTCAGAGCCAATAACAGTAATCTGTTCACCTGCGCTCTTCGTTCTGCCGATAACGCATCCTGCCCCGATAACGGTGTCACTGTCGATAATGGAGTAATTGATAGTCGTTCCCTCACCGATAGTTACGTTCTTCATGATGATGGAGTCCTTGATATATGCTCCGCGCGCTACCTTAACTCCGCTGGCAAGAACGGAATTCTCAACGATACCTTCGATATTACAGCCTTCGGTAATGAGAGAATTGGATATTCTTGCATATTTGCCGATGGACTGGGGCGGATCGGAGTAGTTACGGGAGTAGATTCTCCAGTTTCTATCGCGAAGATCAAACTCTGGCGCCTCGCCAAGGAGGTCCATGTTAGCTTCCCACAGAGACTGGATCGTACCAACGTCCTTCCAATAGCCGCTGAATGGATAAGCGTACATCTTCATGCCGTCGTTCAGCATTTTGGGAATGATATTCTTACCAAAGTCCTTGGAGGAATTGGGGTCTGCCTCATCCTCAATAAGGTATTTGCTGAGCACGTCTCTGTTGAAGATATATATACCCATAGACGCCTTGTTGCTCTTCGGTACCTTCGGCTTTTCCTCAAACTCAATTATCTTCATGTTATCATCAGTATTCATGATACCAAATCGGCTTGCTTCCTCAATCGGCACCTCAAGAACAGCAATAGTACAGTCAGCTCCCGTTTCTTTATGAGCTGTAAGCATCTTGTCATAGTCCATTTTATAGATATGGTCACCGGACAAGATCAGTACGTAATCGGGGTCGTAACGGTTAATAAAGTTCAGGTTCTGATAAATCGCATTAGCTGTTCCTTTATACCAGTCAGCGCCTTCCTTTCCCTGATAAGGAGGAAGAACTCTTACACCGCTCTGACCGCGGTCAAGGTCCCATGGGCGTCCGTTTCCGATATATTCGTTAAGCTGAAGCGGCTGATACTGTGTGAGTACACCAACTGTGTATATACCTGAGTTTACACAGTTGGAAAGAGGAAAGTCGATGATCCTGTACTTTCCGCCAAAAGGCACCGCCGGCTTAGCTGTCTTCTCAGTAAGCGTGTAAAGTCTGCTTCCCTGTCCACCGGCAAGGAGCATTGCTACACATTCCTGTTTCTTAAACATGATGACCTCCGTTAGTTATTATTTCATAAGGTTGTGCTGTTAATAGTTTTGCTGTTTTTTCAGAATAACTCCGCCAAGTGCAGGCAGCGTTATATTGATAACATTCTTTTTATTGCCGTATTCATCGGTAACGATGCGGGAGCGTATAGCCTCTTCATTCAGCCTGTTTTTGCCGCCGAATTCGTATCTGTCCGTAGTGAGTATCTCTTCGTATCTGCCCATCTTCGGAACCTCCACCGTGAAGTCTCTTCTTTCAACAGGTGCAAAATTCAGAACAACAACGAGCTCCTTGCCCTTTTTGTCACGTCTGCGATACGCAATGATATTCAGGTCAGCCATATCGGGATATATCCACTGGAAGCCATCCCATCCGTCGTCAATATCCCAAAGCTCTGAGCTCTTCAGGTACAGATGATTGATGGCACGAACAAATCTCTGCATTTCGACGTGACGCGGGTAGTCGATCATAAACCACTCAAGCTGGTTCTGGAAATCCCACTCTCTAAACTGTGCAAATTCCGATCCCATAAACATGAGCTTTTTGCCGGGTAGCGTCATCATATACATGATAAGCGTTCTCATGCAGGCAAACTTGTCATCATACTCACCGAAGCACTTGTCCACCAGCGACTTTTTGCAGTGAACCACTTCATCGTGAGAGATCGGCAAAATATAGTTTTCGCTGAAGGCATACATAAGCGGGAATGTCAGCTTATTATGGTGATATTTGCGATGCACCGGGTCTGTCTTGACGTATTCAAAAACATCGTTCGCCCAGCCCATATTCCACTTGAAGTTGAATCCAAGTCCACCGTCATATACCGGCTTTGTGATCATCGGCCATGATGTGGATTCCTCGGCAATCATAAGTGCATCGGGGAATTCCCCAAACACAGCTGTATTGAGCTTTTTGAAGAATGCTATAGCTTCAAGGTTGTGGTTATTGCCCTCTGAGTTAGGAAGCCACTGTCCGGGCTTTCTGTCAAAGTCAAGATACAGCATTGCGGCAACTGCGTCTATGCGAAGTCCGTCAACGTGATATTCTCTCATCCAGAACAACGCATTGGAAATGAGGAATGACTGAACCTCCGGACGTCCAACATCAAAGTAACGCGTACCCCAGACTTCGTTTTCCATTCGATCCCAGCCCTGATATTCGTACAGCGGCTGACCATCAAACTCAAAAAGACCGTGCTCATCCTTCGGGAAATGGGCAGGAACCCAGTCGAGGATTACACCTATACCGCAGGAGTGCATTTTCTCAACAAAATATCTAAAATCCTCAGGCGTACCGAACCTGGATGTGGGTGCATAGTAGCCGGTTACCTGATATCCCCACGAACCGTCAAAGGGATGCTCGGTAATTGGAAGCAGTTCAACATGAGTGTAACCCATGTCCATAAGATAAGCAGACAATCTATCGGCAATCTCGCGGTAATTAAGATAGTTTTCACCGCCAACTGTACTCTTGCCGTCTCTTGTGCGCCATGAGCCGAGATGAACCTCATAAATATTCATCGGTGCGCTGTAAAAGTGATTAACTTTCGGCTTGAATCCGCGGGTTTTGGGACAAAGTATCGCTCTGCGTTTTTTCATCCACTCCTCGTCATTCCATGTGTATCCCGAAAGATCAGTTACAATGGATGCTGTTTTGGAAAGAGTCTCTGAATGGAATGCAAACGGGTCTGACTTCAGATGAGTCTCACCGTTTTGCCCTGTAACCGCATATTTATAATATTTGCCCACGAAGGATTCAGATGATTCCAGCGTAGTTTCCCATACCCCGGAATCAGTCACCCTCATCATCGGCTGACCGTAGTCCCATCCGGTGATGTCCGACATAAGTGAGATAGATTTTGCATTAGGTGCCCAGACACGAAAAATGCATCTGTAGCACTCCCCCACTTTTGATTCGTGTGCACCCATGTAATCGTATGAAGTAAAATTAGTGCCTTGATGGAAGAGATACGCCGGAAGAGATGTATCCTCATTCGGCAGATTTGTTTTTTCTAAGATATCCATTTTATCATCCATCCTTTCTCTTACCACAATTATACAATATTGTGAACCATTTTTCAATAGTTTTTTGATATATATATTAATTTTTTTGTAAATTCACGCCCATCTTTTTAGCACATTCAACAATTTTTACATAAATAATTGTTGATTTTACTTTTTTCGACGATAACAAAAAGCTCCGCGGTACCATATAAATGATACAACAGAGCCTGTCATCAAGAAAATAATTATGTCTTGGTTACGTTTCGTTTAACGGTTCACCGCAAAAAAAGCGGTATTCCATTCTTCTCTTTTGCAGTAAATCTCCATGGGTAAGATGCTGCCTCTCCCGCATAGTCAATTCCTATACGCGGGGATTCGAGTATGCTCGCCGCTCTCCATCCGTCATCCCGAACAAAAAACTCATCGGATATCATGTCGTGTCCGTTCAGCTCACGCGTGATTCCCATTGCGTTGCACAGCTTTCCGGGTCCGTTTGTCAGCGAATATATTTGCGAGGCACTCATCTTGCTGACATCTTCCGGCAAGTTGCGCCGTTTGCTTGTGCGTCTGACATTGTCGAGTAGCTGTTCTTTCCCACCAAGCGGATAAACCGCGCGAATCAGTACGGCTTCAGGAATGTTCTCCAAATTTGCGGTAATGTTCATGCAAGAATACATCCCGTAGATGAGGTAAATATACGCATGGCCGCCATCCAAATACATAGTCTCCGTTCGCTTCGTTCGACGCCCCCCGAAGGCATGGCAAGCGCGATCCGTCACTCCCATATACGCTTCCGTTTCAGAGATGATTCCGCATACCTCTACACCGTCCACCCGATGCACAAGTGTCTTACCTATCAGGCTTCTCGCCAAAATCAAGGCGTCAGTACGGTAAAAATCGCGTGTGAGATCAGTCAAAGCAGTAAGGTGTTGTGGGGATACTGCGACGGGGTGTTGCCATCATCGGTGCCACAGTTTCGCGCCATTTATTATAGTGTTCGGTTTTCTTGTGATCCGCAGCTGCGTCAGCATCGCGGTAAACCTCGTAAAGCACGAACTTTGCAGGGTCATTATTGTCGCGAAGCACATCGAATCTCACGTTTCCGGGCTCTTTTCTGGAGTTTTCATGGTTATACTTTGTAATCTCCATGAACGCTTCAACGCATTCCGGTAATACGTCTACAAACACAAGTGTTGCAAGCATAATTATTATTCCTCCCTTGGATTTCTTTATTCAAAAGCGCGACGCCCTCTGTTACAGTATCTTGAAAAACTCAAGTTCCTCTCCTGCAGGTCCGTATACGAACGCGCAATTGAGAGTCAGCTTCACAGGGTAGGAATCGAGCGGAACAACAACGGGAGCTGACTTCGGCTTTGCACCTGCCGCAAGGGCTGTTTCGTATGCCGCATCAACATCGTCAACATTCATTGCAAAATGTATGTATTTGGGGTCAACAGTCTCTCTGTCGTTTCCGCCTGCGAACAGCTCTACTATATCTCCATTGCCCATGTCCAGCATAGCGATACGTCCGTCTCCCTCGCCCCACTGAGTCATAAATTTCATTCCAAGTCCTTCTGTGTAGAACTTCATGGATTCCTCAAAATCCTTTGCTTTAACTGCAACGTGGTGGAATCCCATTCCTTTGATCTTTTCGTTTGCCATTGTTGTTCTCCTTCCGAGTTCTTAAATAATTAGTAGTATCTGACACTTGACACAACCTTGCCGAGTATCATAAGGTTTGTTACAATGATCGGCAGCATTGTCTTGTTCTCAGGCTGAAGTCTGAAGTGACCGTTTTCCTTGTAGAAGGTTTTGACAGTTGCCTCATCATCAATAAGCGCAACAACGATGTCTCCGTTTTCTGCCATGGGAGTTTTCTCAACGATAACGATATCTCCATCAAGAATACCCGCCTCGATCATACTCGTGCCTCTGACTTTAAGCGCAAAAAGCTCCCCGCCCGGCAGAGGTCTTATTCCCTTTGGGTAATGAACGTATCCCTCGTAGTTTTCAACCGCAAGAATAGGAACGCCGGCAGTTACTTTGCCGAGGATCGGCACGTTCATATAATCCTTTTCTTCACGTCCGTCAGCAGTAAGTCCCTCAATTCTGAGAGTACGGCTCTTACCGTTTTCCTTCTGTATATAGCCTTTTTTCTCAAGTCTGTCAAGACAGGTGTGAACCGTGGATGTGCTCTTGATATGCAGTGCAGAGCAAATATCGCGGATTGAGGGGGAGTATCCGTTTTTCAGAATATTTTCTTTGATATAGTCAAAGATCAATTGTTCTTTGGGTTCAAGATGCGTCATAAATTTTACCGCCTTAATTTATTTATTATGGGCAAAAACGCCTAACTAAATTTTGGTGTCTGTATTATTATAACACAAATGAGCCGGAATGTAAACACTTGTTCGCATTTTTCTCGACAAATTTCCTAATTATTCTTTCAAAGGTCCGCCAAGTTTCCTTTTGGTCAGACCGCATAATAATCTGACGACAAACTTAATTAATATTTCATAATTTGCTCTTGAAAAATCCATTCTCTTCATGTATAATTTACGATAGGTAAATTTGGGGATAATATTCGCAAACATGACCTATCAAAATCATAATAATAAAATTCTTCATAATATAAAGGAGTTATCATGACAGCAAACAAGCACGTTATGTCCTGGGTAGAAGAAATGGCTGCCCTCACAACACCGGATAAGATCGTTTGGATCGACGGTACAGAAGAACAGGCTGAAGCTCTTCGCGCAGAAGCTTGCTCCACAGGTGAGATGATTAAGCTGAACGAGGAAAAGCTCCCCGGCTGCTATCTCCACCACACAGCTATCAACGACGTTGCAAGAGTTGAAAACAGAACTTTCATCTGCACAAGCAAGAAAGAAGATGCCGGCAACATCAACAACTGGATGGATCCTAAGGAATGCTACGAAAAGCTCGGTAAGCTCTACAAGGGCTCAATGAAGGGCAGAACA
>JAGBGV010000126.1 GCA_017935805.1 Clostridia bacterium
TATCTGTCTTAGCTCTATGTAGTATCTCTTGCTTTCTGCCTCACCCATTGAGAAAGTTTTTCTCGGGAGTGAGCCATGAGCTTCAACATATGGAAATAGTTCAGCTTTATCCATTCCGTCAAACAGGAATCCGACGGTGTTTTCTTCTTCTGACAGCTTACGGAGAGAATCTATGCCGTGAATATAGTCGCAAGATACCTCAGGATGGGACTTGATGTACTCGTCAATAAAAATTTGCAGTGTACCGACTGTCAATGCATGAGAGGGATCATCAAACCACAAATCATGCTCTTCACCGTTGCACAAAACTGTAATCTTCTGTTTTCTCTCATCTTTTACGGTAATTTTGTCAAGTTCACAGAGAAAATCAGCGGTATTGCAGTTTTTTACAATTCTGTAAATGGGTTCGAACACAAGAGACTCGTCAGAAAGCGCTGTAATTTCACAGAGCGCGTATCTTGCCGGATGAGATAAGTTACCTGTTTCGCGCTTAACGTTCTCCCAGTGTGCCTTAGCAGCAGCCAGAGAGTGGTTGCCGTCGCCCATTGCGTACACAAGACTGCCCGAGGTTGACTCGTAACCAGATATCTTTTCGTATACTGACTTAAGCTCATCATTTTCCAGAGCATAAGCTGTAATATGTCCTCCTCCAAGCATGAGATCAAAATCATATATTGGTTTCATTCCGTCAGACTGCTTTTTTGCCTCGGATATTACACCAACAGTATCATTAATCAATATAAGAATGTGCGGAAGCTCAACCTTTGCTGCTGCTCTTATCTTTCTTCTGGGAGGAATTCTCTCGATAACTGTTGCTTCTGTTGCGCGTACGGGAGATACAGATCCGGCATTATAATCATACGCCTCAAGGTCAATTTTTCCAATAATACCGTGGCGCACACTTCCGTTCGGGAGAATACGTTCGACATAAATCAGTCCATCGATCTCTGTCATCGATGAAGGATCAAAGCTGTTCATTGAGTTTATAATCTCTGTATTATGAGTCTTCTCAAGTTCAGTTTCAAGATATGCTTCAGGCATAATGTAATCATACGCCGACGGAGAACCTGAGATATTTTCAACACATTTCTTCCAATATTCGGGTTCAGATGTAAACTGGTCGCAAGCAATTACAGCCCATTTATTCATCTTTTCTGCATCTTCAGCAAACTTAGGAATCAAAATATTTGCCGGAGTAAAGATTGTTTCATATTTCATAATATCGGAATATCCTTTTTTACTTAATTTACTTTATTATATTCTTAAATACACCGTATGTCAAGGCGTCGATTCACTATTATTTAGTATATTTATTGTTATATTAATGAAACACATATTGACAAAATGCTCTAAATTTCATATAATGTAATGTGGACATAAAAATTCTCAGAGGTTTATTAAAGTGGACTCAAACATCAAAGTATTAAAATTCGGCGGCAGCTCCCTTGCTGATGCTGAGCAGTTCAAAAAAGTAAAAAATATCGTAATGGCGGATGAACGCAGAGTTTTCGTCATCCCTTCTGCTCCGGGCAAGAGATTCTCTAATGACACAAAAGTAACAGACATGCTGTACGAATGCTATAATGTAGCAGAATCCGGCGGAAATGTTGACGAAATATTCTCCAAGGTATGTGAAAGATACGATCTGATCATTAAAGGTCTCGGCTTGGATCTTGATCTCACAATGGAGTATCAGCATATAAAATGGTCTATTCTTCACCATGCAGGTCGTGACTATGCTGCAAGCCGAGGTGAATATCTCAACGGTATCATTCTTGCTAAATATCTCGAGTATGATTTCATCGATCCTTCCGTATATATCAAATTCTTTGACAACGGCACATTTGACTCTGAAATTACGAACAGTCTTATGTCCACAGAGCTTAAAAAGCACAAAAACGGTGTAATCCCCGGCTTCTACGGTTCAATGCCCAATGGCACGATCAAAACATTCTCACGCGGTGGCAGTGACATTACAGGTTCTATTGTTGCTCGCGCTGTTCTTGCAGATATCTACGAAAACTGGACTGACGTAAGCGGATTCCTCTCTGCTGACCCAAGAATAGTAAACGACCCCAAGGGAATTGGCTTTATTACCTATCGCGAGCTTCGTGAGCTCTCTTACATGGGAGCCGGAGTTCTTCATGAGGATGCAATCTTCCCTGTTCGTTTTGCGGGTATTCCGATCAATATAAGAAACACTAACGCGCCTGAAGATCCCGGTACAATGATCGTTCCTCATACTGATGTGTATGATTCCGAAACTGTTATCACAGGTATCGCCGGCAAGAAGGGATTCAGCGTAATTACTATCGAAAAAGCTATGATGAACTCCGAAAAGGGCTTCGGTCGCAGAGTTCTTGAGGCAATAGAAAAAGAAAATCTTTCATTCGAGCATCTTCCCTCCGGCATCGACACAATGTGTGTAGTACTTCATACTGAAGAGATCAACGCTTGCCGAGAACGTCTTAAAGACCGTATTTGTGCTGCTGTTGAGCCTGACGCTCTTTCTATTGAAGACAATCTTGCTCTTATCGCAGTAGTTGGACGCAGCATGGTCAAAGCTAAAGGTACCGCTGTTAGAGTTTTCAAGGCAGTCGCTGACGCTGAGATCAACATCCGTATGATTGACCAGGGTTCATCCGAGCTTAACATCATAATCGGTGTTGACGAGAAAGATTTCGAAAAAGCAACAAACGCAATTTACAAGGAATTCGTTCGCAAATAATAAAAAAGAGAGGTTTATCGCCTCTCTTTAATATCTTCGGGATATTATTTCTCAGGGAATACGTGGATGGGCAGCTTTGTTCCACCGATCACATGATAGTGGAGATGGAACACTGTCTGACCTGCATCCGCACCGCAGTTGGAAATAACTCTGTAGCCGTTATCAGCACCGCCGAGCTTAGCTATCTCGGGAATTGCTTCAAATATCTTCGCCGCATATATACTGTTCTCTCCGTTTATCTCATCCATTGATGCGATGTGCTTCTTGGGGATAACAAGAATATGACAAGGTGCTTCAGGAGCAATGTCCTTGAAGGCATATACATATTCGTTTTCATATACTTTACTTGAGGGGATCTCTCCCGCGATGATCTTACAGAAAAGGCAATCCATAGTAATTCTCCTTTAGTAATATTTTGGTTATGTAAATATTCTATCACAAATGACAGTAAAAATCAAGGTTTTATAAAATGTACAAGGTTTTTGATATTCACACTCATACATATCCGGAGGCCATTGCTGACAAGGCATGCATCAACCTCGGAAAATTCTATAATTTTGTCTGCGAGGGTAAAGGCACTTATGCTCACCTCGAGTCTCAGGCTAAAGAAAACAATGTTTGCGGTTATCTTCTCTTCTCTGTGGCAACAAATGCTCACCAAGTTGAGAAAGTCAATACATCAATTGCCGCACTTGCTGAGATGTCAAGATCACACGGATTCAAGTCTGTCGGATTTGCAGGTATGCATCAGGATTACCCTGATTTTGAGAGCGAGATCGAGCGATGTGTATCTCTCGGACTGCAGGGTGTGAAAATTCATCCCGACATTCAAGGCGTAGATATAAACGATAAGAGACTCCTTCCGCTTTACGATATACTTCAGTCAAAAAACTTACCTGTATATTTACATATGGGCGACAACAGACCTGAGTATCAATTCTCAGCAACTGAGAAGCTCTTGGACGTGCTTAACAATTTCCCCGGTCTACGAGTCGTTGCGGCACATCTCGGCGGCTACAGCGTCTGGGAGAGCGCCGTACCGCTTCTGGCAGGTCGTGAGAATGTTATGTATGATACATCCAGCGCCCTGTGGGCTATTTCTTCTGAATATGCAGGAAAAATAATAAACAAGCTTGGTACAGAGAACGTAATGTTTGGAACTGACTATCCTGTTAAGAATACAAAAGAAGAGCTTGACAGATTCTTTGCAATCAAGCTGAGTGAAAAAGAGCGCGAGGATATTCTTTGGAATAACGCAATACGTTTTCTCGGAATTGAGGATTAACAATGTTCGAATCATATTCACTGTGGGACAGGCTTAGAGAAACCGACAAGCCTATCTTCATGTACGGAACAGGAAACGGCGGTGACAAGATCATTGCTGCGCTTGAGGCTCATGGAGGGCATCTGACGGGCATATTTGCATCAAATGGATTTGTACGCGACAGATATTTTCATGGATACAAAGTCGTCTCATACGATGATGTTGTTAACAAGTACGGTAATGATATCATTATTCTCCTTGCATTTGGAACAACGCTTCAGTCTGTACGAGAATTTATTGAATATCTCGACAAGACTCACGAGCTCATTATTCCCGATGTGCCCCTCTACGGCGGAGATGTTTTCGATTTCGAGTGTTTCACAAAGAACCGAGATCGACTCCAATCCGCTCTCGATCTTCTCGGTGACGACAGATCGCGGGATATATTTGCCGATACCGTAAATTTCCGCTTAACAGGCAAGTTAAAATATCTTCTTAACACAAGCCCTGTAACTGAATCTCTTTCTGAACTTCTGTCAGAACAAGATATACGCAATATTTTTGACGGCGGTGCGTTCAAGGGTGACAGTACTGCTGACTTCGCAGCTACTCTTTCTCCGGAGATAATTTACGCAGTTGAGGCTGATCCAAAGACACACAAAAAATTATGCGATTATGTAGCAATTGAAACGAGAACTCATGTCACACCCATCAATGCGGCACTATGGGACTGTGACGGCGAGATAGAATATGTATCATCGGCAAGCCGCGGTTCAGGAGAGGCGGGGGCTAATAAACGGGCAAAAGTCACAGTTATTCCCTCCAAAACTATTGACTCTATTTTGCACAATGCGCCGATTGATCTTATTAAGCTTGACATCGAAGGGGCAGAAAACAAGGCACTAGACGGAGCAATCAATGTTATTAGCTCTGCACAGCCAAATATGATCGTATCGCTATACCACAGAACAGACGATCTGTTTACGCTGATTGAAAGAATACACGCCCTACTTCCCTCTCACAAGTTATATTTGCGACGTGTTGATTGCATTCCTATGTGGGACTTGAATTTATACGCTGTAAGAACTAAATAAGCGAGATCATTTCGACCTCGCTTTTTTATTTATTGAGCAGTATTTGTAATTCCGGTAATAACTACGGTAATGGCAAGATATTTGCTGTAAATCTTAACTTCCTTATTTATGCCAAGATAAGTGTTTCCGTTAAGTAGAAATCTTCCTGCAGAATCAACTCTGCCTTTAGCGTCAAAGCTTGCTTCAACATCTACACGATAGAGATCTCCTGTTGCGTTATTCTGTGCAACAACAACCTCACCGTTTGGCATTTCATAAATCTTTTCTGCATCACTAACAGTAATTCCTTCGCGAAGTGTTCCGAGAAGCGCGTCGGTGTCTTCAAGATAGAAGCTTGTTCCTGGCTCCATGTAGTACTGGGCGGATGTATCTTTTATATCCGTAACCTTGAAGGATACAACGTGATTCTCAAGTGGCGCGCTTTCCCCGACCCCCGCATCCTTGTTAGATACATATCTGAGTGCGATGCTTACTGCACAAACAAGAACCACAAGAATAATAAATATATCAAGTGCGCCGATTCTTAACTTTTTCTCTTTGTTATTCATATATCCTCCAATTTACTGCTCTGTGGGTATTTCAAAATATTCATTAGGAATACTATCTCCGAAAAACACATCGATTGAGTCAGTAGCTATGCTGCGAATGATCTGGCCATTCAGATAGTGAGTTTCATTAATGACGATTCCGTATTCGACCGAAATTTCATATTCGCTCTGCAACGATTTTTCACTGTCAAAAGCAATAACAGATATTATTTTGCCGTCACTCGACAAATTTACGACAGAGTTATCATTCTTGGCAATTGCTATGACGCTGTCAAGAGTTGATATTCCTATTTCATCATATATTGCATTTACTTCAGCCGGCGTAGTGAGTGAATACAAATCTGAACCGATGTAAAGAGTGTTATCTCTGTAAACAATATCTTTAGCAGAAGACTCTACTCTATACTTATCACCGCTTTTGATCATCGAAAACGACTCAGTTGCGTGTGTTAAATAATAAGATGTTGTAACGCGGAACTGCCATTTGAATGAGTCACGCACATTAACAGAACTGAAAATATCAAGCGGATCATCAGAATGAAACACATCAGTTCCTTGTACATATGCACCTGCGTTCATATCCGGAATTGCTCCCGAATATTCGTTATCTGAGTCTCCTGCGCTCGAACCTTTGCTGAAAATGGCTTTAATAATATCAACATTAGAAATTAAAAGTATTGCGGCAACAAGAAACAGTACAGCACCGACAACAATGCAAGTAATTACAACCTTACTAGACTTAAAGAAGTTCAGTCTGTTCTTATTCATAAATCAATTCTCTTACTCATCGGATAGATCAATCGTGTCGGATGAAGCATCCGCATCCTTCGTCTCAGCAGTGTATCCTCCTCCATTGTGAAGCTCAATTTTTTTAGCTTTCTCAGGGTCAAGCTCACTCATGTACTCGTCAACAGTCATATCATCGCTTGTCAGTCCTGAATGACGCCTGGAGCTTGGGTTCTTCATAATACTTACGTTAATAAGTAAAATCAGCAAGGCAATTACGGCAATTGCAATCGCTTTGAATACTCTTGTTGAATCGGACATCAAATCAGTACAGAATACAGCAACAAGGCCGAGGATGCCGCAGATCGCATACAGAATCTTTACTGATTCCTTTTGTGTAAAGCCCATGTCAATAAGCTTGTGATGTATGTGGTCTCTGTCAGGTGAGAACGGGCTCTTTCCTTTGAGCAAGCGTCTCACAATCGCAGATAAAGCATCAAATATTGGCAGCGCGAATATTGCGATAGGAACTATAAATGACAGTACGGCGTGCATTTTGAATACGCCCTGAACAGATAGTACCGCCAAGGTGTATCCAAGGAACAAAGCTCCTGTGTCACCCATGAATATTCGCGCCGGATTAGAGTTGAACGGCAGGAATCCAAGGCAAGATCCAAGCAAGATCGCACAGATTAATGTGCTGACAAAATCTCCTTGGAGCAACACGACACACAGAAGTGACATGGCTGATATTGCTGAAACACCGCAGGCAAGTCCGTCAAGTCCATCAATAAAATTAATTGCATTGGTAAGTCCGACTAGCCACAAAATTGTGAGCGGAATACTGAAAACGCCGAGAGAAACATATCCACCGATATTTACATTCTCAATTACACATCCGTTCCACACAGCAAATCCTGCCGTCAAGAACTGTATTGCAAGCTTAAGCCATGCATTAAGTCTGAATATATCGTCAAACACACCTGTAATAACAAGTATTCCGCCGCCTACCCATATTGTCACAAGCTCTCTTGTGATATTACAAAACAGTGCTGTCGTAATAATAAAGCTCAGATAGATTGCAAGTCCGCCAATTCTTGGGATAGGCTTTTTGTGAACTCTTCTATTGTCAAGAGGAACATCAACAGCTCCCATTTTATATGCAAGCACACGAACTGACGGTGTTATTGAATATGCCAGCAGAGCCGCGCAAATAAATGCAACGACCCCAAATACTAACTGTGTCATAACAAAATTTCTCCGAACTGTTATTTCTGATTTGTTTCAGTGAGCTTAATACAGTATCCGATACCGTAAAAATCCGGGAACATTACACTGTACTGCTGACCCACTCTGATCTCGCATCCGTCTACTGTAAATGCTTTATCGGTTGCGATTGCTGTCGCTTCGATAGTAACATTAAGAACAACTCGCCCTTCGACTGTAGTAACTGTCTCAACACCCTCATTATAGTCAAAGGTAATAATCTCATAGGGAGAAGACTGAACGCCAATTACAGTACCAATGTTCTTGCGCTCGATGGCATCTTGAACAGGGTCGCCTTTGCTTATTGCGTTGTCAAAGCGCTCTTCAACATCCTGAATCTCAATAACATACTGAATCTTCTTATAGCTGTTCTCAACTGCAATATCTTTATCGTTTCCGACAAACACATTGACGAGAACAACAGCAGCTGCCAAAATGATCAGGATGATAATTATATCAATTATATTAAATCTAATTTTTCTCTTGCTCATTCGCTCCACCTTTACTTTTCCGCATTATTGGTGCGATTCTTATTTCTACCGGGTTTACTGTCTAACAAGAATTCAGAACTTGTTAACGTGTCGTCCTGATGACACATCTCCGCGGTACTCGATGCAACAACCCGCCTTCCGCAACGTACATATGCGAGGGCAAGTCCGCACACAAGCCAGAACATCAAAAACATTCTGTAATTGTACCATGAGTAGTCCGTCATGCCTTGAACAATTACTGCAAACACGCCGCACAGAGGTCCGAGAGTTGAAATTCTGAGTTGATTCTTACTTTGCCTTACTGTGTCTGCGATATCTTTGTCTGCATTGGAAATATTCTGCGTCAGGAGGCTTGCAGAAATATCAGGATTAACGAGTGTAGTGCTTCCTGTAAGACTGCTGAAGAATGTAAATCCTGATTGGTACATCATAAACAGGAAAATCACAAAGAGCGCAAGCCCGAAAACTCCTATTTCAAGCAAAATCTGAAGGTATAGATTATGTGAATGAGGGGCAGCCTCAATTCCCATGTATGAATACATAGGATAAACCGCATCCCACGCACCCTCACCGATTCCAATTCCGGAAACAAAGTTGTCTTTTATCATCTGAACTGTGGCACGCCAGATGTACACGCGGTACGATGTTGACGAGTCAGCCATGTTGCCGATACTCGTGAATCTGGAAATTATCGAATCGGGCAACAACGACGGGAGTATTGGAAGTGATGCAATTCCGGCAAAAACGATCCACAATGACCTCTTATTCCAAACTAACAGGAAAACAAGTCCGGCAAGTATAAGTGCAAGCCATGCACCGCGGCTCCATGTAAGAATGAGGCAAGCCCCAAGAATGGCAGTACAGAAAATTGCCGGGAGGCGTCTGAGTCCCTCTCCAAGTCCAAATATCATTGCTACAGCAATGGGAATTATGAGTATCAGGTACTCGCCAAGAACATTTGGGTTTCCAAGCGTTGCGATAGCTCGTCCGGCAATCCCACCAAACATCTCATCGTCAAGCCA
>JAGBGV010000127.1 GCA_017935805.1 Clostridia bacterium
AAAAGCTTTTCCGTTTCGTTTGGAGTGAGAACTGCTGTAGGCTCATCAAGAATAAGGATATCCGCACCTCTGTAAAGCACACGTATTATTTCAACAGTTTGTTTTTCAGACACGGACATTTCATATATCTTTTTTGCGGGTTCTATTACAAAGCCGTATTTATCCCCGATCTCCTTGACCTTTTTTTCGGAGCCCTTCACATCATATTTTCCCGTTTCATCAAGTCCCAGTATGATATTTTCGGTAGCGGAGAAAACATCTATCAGCTTAAAGTGCTGATGTATCATACCGATCCTGTTTTCAAAGGCATCCTTCGGAGACTTTATCTCCACTTCTTTGCCATCAATGAAAATCTGACCTTCATCCGGGTAATAGATACCGGAGATCATGTTCATAAGAGTGGTCTTACCGCTTCCGTTTTCACCGAGGATCGCAAGTATCTCTCCCTTGTTCACGGAAAGACTCACGTTTTTATTTGCAACTACTTTGCCAAAAGTCTTGGTTATATTTTTCAGCTCAATTGCAGCATTATTGCCCAAAAACTATCCCTCCAGACGATTTGTATTATTTATGTGTACCGTTAAAATCATGTTTTTTGAGGATATAAAATAAGAAGACAGACTATGCGTCTAAAATATATCAGAATGTGGTCGTCTTACCAAAAACAGCGGGGCGAAAGCCCCGCCGTAACAAGGTATGGAATTACTTGATTGTGATACCGTCTATATCGATATCAAAGTAAGGCGCACTGCGGTATTCGGATTCATGGAAGTAACCGTCAGAAATAACGTTTGTGTCGGGAGTGAATGTTCCGTCGTCAATAACGTCAGCCTTATACTCGGTAAGAGTTTCACCCTTTACTGTGAATGTGGATGTATCAAACACCTTAATTTCACCGGAAATGAGCTTTGCTTTAACTTCTTCGAGTTTTTCTGCTGTACCTGCAGCTGCAACATTTTCGTTGAGACCGAGAGTAACAACTACGCCATCCTTAAGACCCTTACAGAAGTCCTGTTCGATCGGCTTGCCTTCTTTTACGGAAGAGATGATGTGCTCAAAGTAAGGCTGCCAGTTGATCTTGGAAGAAACGAGAGCTGTGTTGGGACCCCAGTCTCTTGTATCGAGGTTATAAGCAACATTGGGAACGCCTGCAGCTTCACAAGCCTTGGGGGCACCTTCGGAGTCAGCATGCTGAGAGATAAGTACGCAACCGCCTTCGATAAGCGCATTTGCTGCTTCCTTTTCTTTAGCTATATCAAACCAGGAGCTTGTGAACTTGACATCCATAGTAACTGTGGGGCAAACAGACTTTGCACCAAGGTAGAAGGATGTGTAACCGGACTTAACTTCCGCATAGGGGAACGCACCAACGTAACCCATCTTTGCCTGATCAGCTGTGATCTTGCCGGATTCGATCATTTCATTGAGCTTGAGACCTGCAGCAACACCAACGAGGTATCTGCCTTCGTAGATAGAAGCAAATGCGTTGTAGAAGTTCTTCAGATCCTTTGTTGTATGTGCGGTAGTACCTGTAGCATGGCAGAATACAACATCCGGGAATTCAGCTGCTGCCTGCTTGATGAAGCTTTCATGTCCGAAAGAGTCTGCGAATACGATATCACAGCCGGCGTCTGCAAGGTCAGCTGCTGCTTCGTAACAATCGTTGGATTCGGGAACATTTACTTTGAAGATAACCTGATCATCTGAAAGGCCCATGGACTTCTGAGCTGCTCTTGCCGCATCAATGAAGTTCTTGTCATAAGTAGAGTTCTCATCATGAAGGAAAATAAAACCGATCT
>JAGBGV010000128.1 GCA_017935805.1 Clostridia bacterium
CAAAGACGCTGCTTCTGACCGCCGGAGACGTTTGTACCGCCCTGTTCGATCATTGTGTCATATCCGTCGGGGAAGGACATAATAAAGGCGTGAGCTTGTGCCAACTTGCAAGCCTCGATCATTTCTTCATCAGTTGCTTCCTTGTTACCCCAGCGCAGGTTGTCCTTGATAGTGCCGGAGAAGAGAACGTTTTTCTGAAGTACAACGGAAACGGAATCGCGGAGTGTTGTAAGATCATACTCACGAACGTCTACACCGCCAAGCTTGACAGATCCCACGGTTGTGTCATAAAGACGGGAGATGAGCTGGATCAGCGTGGACTTACTTGAACCTGTACCGCCAATAATTCCAACAGTTTCGCCTGATGCAATTTTAAGATCAATATCGGCGAGGGCGTATTTTTCTGCAGCGGCAGAGTATTTGAAGCTAACGTTTTCGAATTCAATGGATCCGTCCTTAACCTCATAAATGGGGTTTTCGGGATTCTTGAGAGCTGATTCCTCACACAGTACTTCATCAATACGGCGCATGGATTCAACGGACATTGTGAGAATGACGTAGATCATGGACAGCATCATCAGTGACATAAGCACCTGAACGCCGTATGTGAGCATGGCTGAAAGCTGACCGACATCAACAATAGTGCCCTTTGAAGTGATTACCAGATTAGAACCAAGCAGCATGACGAAGATCATGTTGAAATACAGACAGATCTGCATGAGAGGGTCATTGCAGGCAACAATACGTTCAGCCTTGGTGAAGTCACGGCAGATATTGTCGGATGCAGTGCCAAACTTCTTCTTTTCGTAATCTTCGCGAACAAATCCCTTAACTGTACGCATAGCCATAACGTTTTCTTCGATGGATTCGTTCAGCTTGTCGTACTTCTTGAATACCGCACGGAACGCGGGCATTGCCTTGCGACCTATGAGTATCAGACCGAAGAGAAGCACGGGAATGATTACAACGAATGTCATAGCAAGGGGACCGCCCATGATCGTTGACATAATGATGGAGAAGATCAGCATAAGGGGGCTGCGGATCGCTGTTCTTATTATCATCATGAATGACATCTGAACGTGTGCAATATCAGTGGTCATACGGGTAACAAGGGAAGCGGAAGAGAATTTGTCAATATTTTCAAATGAGAAATCCTGTGTTTTCTCGAATACCCGGCGACGGAGATTTTTCGCAAAGCCTGCAGAAGCTTTTGCAGATGTATAGCCTGCCGCCGCTCCGAAAGAAAGGGAGACGCAGGCCAGCAAAAACAAAATGATACCGCGCTGGACAATTACCTCAAGGGCGCAGCCTGCTTTTATATCGTTAATAAGATTTGCGATGATGAACGGCATAAGACATTCGATAATACTCTCGCCCAGCATAAACAGTGGGGTGATAAGAGCCGACTTTTTGTATTCACCAACGCATCGCAACAGTCGTTTTATCATAATATAAGCGTAATCCTCCATTTTACAATATAATCAAACACAAATATTGTAACTCTTGGAATTATATTTGTCAATAGACAAACAATGAACAATTGAGATGCAAAAAGACAGTTTTTTGATACAATTCCACCATGAAAATTTATTGGATAAATCAACAATATATGTTCAAAATTCGTTGCCATGCCACATTTACCGACAGTTACCATTGACTTTGAACACTGTCAGTGATATAATTAATGATGATTATCGTCATAAATATACATTTGGAGACAGAAAAATGCATTTGATGCGAAATGCTTATGAATATCTGGAAAATACCGCCTGCAGGCTTCCTGACAAGGTGGCTTTTGCTGACGAGAAAGCGAGCTATACCTTCGGTGAGCTTTTGACAAAATCTGCGTCGGCAGGCACAGCAATTGCGGCAATCTGCGAAAGCAAACGCGGTATCGCTGCGGTTATCGTTGACAGAACTGCTTCCTCACTCCTCGGATTTATGTCAGCTCTTGCTTGCGGTATGGCATATCTGCCTATTGACAACAGAATGCCCGAGGCAAGAATAGCGGAAATACTTACCCAGGCACATCCCGCTGTTATTCTGTTCGCAGAAAAGGACAGACGAATTGCTGACAAGCTGTCTTCATATGCTCTCGTACTGTGCATTGATGAGGTTGTTTCAGGTGAGGCAGATGATGCGCTTTTGACTGTAAGGCGCGATGCGGTGCTTGACATCGACCCGGCTTATGTGATATTTACCTCCGGCTCAACAGGCACACCGAAGGGAATACTTATCTCCCACCGCGCGCTTATCGACTTTACCGAGTGGATGAGTGAGACTTGCAAGGTTAGTGAGAGCGATGTGCTTGGGAATCAGGCTCCATTCTACTTTGACTTATCGGTAAAGGATATATATCAGACACTCCGAAACGGATGCACTACGCACATTCTTCCGAAGAAGCTGTTTATGTTCCCGATGATGCTTGTTGACTATCTTAACGAGCGCGGTGTTACCTCACTTATATGGGCTACATCTGCTTTCAGAATAGTGGCGGATTCGGGAGTGTTCGAGAAAAAGGCACCGACTACTGTAAAACGTGCGATACTCGGCGGAGAGGCTCTGCAGGCACGTCACGTTAATCTGTGGAAGAGTGCGGTGCCCGATATTAAGATAACAAATCTCTACGGACCTACCGAGGTCACCGTAGACTGCACATATTACGAGCTTGACCGTGACTTTGCTGACGGAGAGCCTATTCCGATAGGTAAAGCCTGCAAGAACAAGGAGATCATACTACTTGATGAAGATCTGAAGCCTGTGAAGGATGGCGAGCCGGGTGAGATATGTGTGCGCGGAATCGGACTTGCACTCGGTTATCTCGGGGATGGGGAAAAAACTGCGGCAGCGTTCATTCAGAATCCTCTTAACCCTGATTATCCCGACAGGCTGTATAGAACAGGAGACATCGCAAAATATAACGCGGAAGGTGAGTTAATCTTCCTTTCGCGACGTGACGATCAGATAAAGCACATGGGTTACCGCATCGAGCTTGGTGAAATAGAAACTGCACTTCTGGCTGTTGACGGAGTGAAGGCAGGTGTATGCTTCTTTGATCCGGCTGAAGATCAGATAGTTTGCGTAATGCAAGCTAACTGGGAGACGGATATTTCAAAGGTTGCCACGGACATGAAGAGCAGAGTACCCGGATATATGCTGCCGAATGTGTGGCGGACAGTTGAGAGAATGCCACTTAATCCAAACGGCAAGATCGACCGAAAACTACTGAAGGAGCAGTATTTCAATGAGAAAAATTGAATCTTTGGCAGAGCTTTCGGACAGAATAAAGAGACATTTTGTACGCGGAGTAGCGACCAATAACTTTCTGTCCTCGTCTGCACTTGAGAGTGAGATACAGGGCGGTAAGCTGTATGCAAGTGAACAGAGTGGAAATCTTTTTATCCTGCGCAACCGAACAGAGCATAATATTCTGAACTTCTACATAACGAACACAAATGACGGGATAACAGACATTCCTGCGAATACAGTTGCGGAGATTCCGTACCGCGAGAGGGATAACGGTCTGAAAAACGCTTCTGCTTATTTGCAAAACCACGGATTTGAGCTCATGTTCCGTCGCCGGCGTATGAGCCGAAAGGAATCTCATATTGACTGCACAGACACCTATGTTTCACCTGCATTGCCTTGTGAACTGAAGCACGTTTACGAGATCATGTTCGGTAACTTTGACACTCGCACAGCCTGCATACCAAGCGGTGAAGGGATCCAGCAGGCAATAGTTGAGCAGAGAATACTCGTTTACCGAAAGAACGGTATTCCTGTTGGTCTTTTACACTACAACAGAACAAAAAACGGCACAGAGCTGCGGCATCTTGCGGTGGATAGTGATTACCGTGACTGCGGTATTGGCGGTGCGCTTGTAAGATATTATCTTGCTTCAGTTGGCGGTAACAGTACCGTTTGGGTGAGATGCGACAATCTACCTGCGGTCAAGGTGTATGAAAAATACGGCTACACAGCGGACGGAATGATGTCCGATGTACTGATTACGAAATAATTTCCGAAAAGAGGGAAAATATATGAATAACGACATGAAAAAGCTTCTCGACATACTTACAGGTATCTGCCCTGATGTGGATTTCGAGAATGAAACATCACTTATTGATGACGGACTTATCGAGTCACTTGACATCGTGTCCATTGTTAACGAGATCATGGGCGAATTTGACGTTGAGATCTATGTTGACGACCTTATGCCAGAGAACTTCAACTCTGCAGAGGATATAATGAACCTTATCCGCAAAAAGCAGGCATAAGCTATGTATTTTATCTCGGGAACATTTATCCTGTTCCTTGCCGCTGTGGTGGTGCTGTATTACATAGTGCCGAAAAAGATACAGTGGATGCTGCTTCTTGCCGCCAACCTTGCGTTCTATATGTGGGGCGGGGCAAAAACGGTTTTGTATCTTGTTTTCACAACAGTCACTACATATGCGGCGGGGATAATACTCGAAAAACTGAATGACAGGCGTCGGGACATTCCGAAAGCGGAAAAAGAAGCACTTGAGCGCATAAAAAAGCAAAAAAAAGCTGTGGTTGCAGTTACCGTTGTGCTCAACTTCGGTATGCTTTTTGTGCTGAAGTATCTCGGCTTTACTATTGAGACGGTCACAAAGATCGCCTCCGTTTTCGGTGCGGATATATCAGTTACACCGCCCAGCTTCTTAATGCCCCTTGGCGTTTCGTTCTACATTTTCCAGTCGATAGGCTATGTCATTGATATGTACCGCGGCAAATACAGGGCAGAGCGCAATATTGCCAAGTTTTCACTCTTTACGTCCTTCTTCCCGCAGATGGTACAAGGACCTATCAGCAGATTTGACAAGCTCGGTCATCAGCTGACAGAGTATCACCCACTCAACGCGGACAACCTGCGCGAGGGCATTCAGATAATGATGTGGGGTTACTTCAAGAAAATGGTGATTGCTGACCGCGCGGCTGTTATCGTTACGACATTTTTCTCCGATTACGGCAGCTACGGCGGCGCTATAACAGCTTTCTCTGTAATGATGTACTGCATCAACCTTTATTGCGACTTCTCGGGCGGTATTGACATTACCCGAGGTGCGGCGCGTCTCCTTGGCATTGAGCTTGAGGAAAACTTCAAGAGACCGATATTCGCAACATCTCTGTCGGAGCATTGGAGACGGTGGCACATCACTCTTGGGGGCTGGATGCGAGACTATGTGTTCTATCCGCTGTCTTTGTCAAAGCCGTTTGCAAGACTTGGTAAATGGTCGAGAGAGCGAATCGGCGGTAAGCTTGGTAAGATACTTGCAACCTCTGCAGCAACATTTGTTGTGTATCTTGTAATCGGCATATGGCACGGCGCAAACTTCCGATATATTGCATACGGATTTTGGAACGGGGCGATCATTACTTCATCTCTCCTGCTTGCAGAGCCGTACAGCAAACTGAAAGCAAAGCTGCACATCAAGTCCGACGCCCGTTGGTGGCAGGTGCTTTCCATGATCCGCACTTGTTTTATCGTATTCATCGGAAGATATATCACTCGCTCGCCACGGCTTATGGTGGCTCTTTCCTTGATCGTTCACACGTTCACACCCGCGACCTTTGCGCTGGCTGACCTGTGGAACGGAACAGTACTCGGCATGGGGCTTGCGGCAAGTGACCTTTGGATAATTGCGCTTTCTACCTTGGCAATGCTCATTTATGAATGGTACGAAGAATACAGAGGTTCTGTTACCTTGGCACTGTCCAAAAAGAACGCATTTGTTCAGTGGATAGCGATTCTCATTCCGCTGCTTGTTATACTGCTCTTCGGCATAATGCGCGGCAGCTATATTTCATCTGAATTTATCTACAAACAATATTAATGTTCTAAAGAAACCGAGGTGATACCATGACATCAAAAAAGTGGCTTGTAATGTTCGCTGTAACAGTTCTGCTTATTGCTGTTTTGCTGTGCACATTCAATGTACTTACTGACCCGTTTGGCGTGTTCGGTGATCCTTTGATGAACTGGTATTCATATAATATAACAAACAATCCTCGTGCCGCCAAGATTGCGTATCTGGACGAGCACTACGAGGACTACGACTCATACATCATCGGCTGCTCATCAACCTCGTCATTCCCGGTGGATGCGTTTAACGAATACTTGGATGCGAAGTTCTATAACCTTATAATGTACGGTGCCGATATGCTTGATGTGGAGCAGACAGTTGACTACATCATTGAGAATTACACTGTTGAAAATATCGTTTTGAACGTGTATATCGACAACGGTGTATACTACGGAGACGAGCCGAACAAGTACACCCACTCTATGCATCCGAATGTTGACGGAACCTCAAAACTGGAGTTTTACAGCAGATATTTGTTCTTGAACCCTGAGTACGGAGTTGCAAAGCTCAAGGCAAAAAGCGATGCCACATGGCTGTCTCAGTCATTCAACATTTTTGACACGGAAACCGGTGCATATGACAAGCGTAGACGCGATGTTGAGCCGATATCTGACCTTGAAAGATACTATAAATCATATCCGGTATTTACAGATTATCCCACAGCAAGCTATACAATGCCGTATACAGAAGAATGTATGGCGAGCATATCGAATATCGTTGATGCTTGTGAGGAAAACGGCGTAAATCTTATCGTTGTGACTGCACCTGTTTATGCCGATTGGATGAAGTTCTTCGATATGAACGACGTGAAGGATTTCTACACCTCTCTTGCCGAAGTGACTGACTTTTGGGATTTCTCATATACATCAGTCAGCTTCGAGCCACGGTATTTCTACGACAGTACCCATTTCCGCAACAACGTAGGCTATATGGCGGCGGCAAGGATGTTCGAAGATGATTCCATATACATTCCCGCAGACTTTGGGCATTATGTA
The DNA here is from genome assembly GCA_017935805.1 of Clostridia bacterium. Next base: position 6,884 of record JAGBGV010000128.1, read on the forward strand.
ACAGCGGACAACGTAAACGAATATATGATGATGTATCCGTATGCAGGCTCACTTCCACAAGAAGAGATAGCGACAGATGTTCCGATAATCATGTACCACAACGTTACCGAGGATGGGGAAGGAGATATGAATATAACTCCGGGTCAGCTTGAGTCACATCTGAAGCGGCTTGCTGATGAGGGTTATACCACAGTTACCTTTGACGATCTTTACAATTATGTTCATTTCGGAATGGATCTTCCCGAAAAGCCCGTTGTGATCACCTTTGATGACGGTTACCTGAGCAACTACGAGTATGCTTATCCTCTGCTCGAAAAGTATGGAATGAAGGCGACGATCTTTGTCATAGGCTCGTCAGTCGGTAAGGATACTTACAAGGACACCGCTAACTCGATCGTTCCTCATTTTGATGAGGTTCAGATGGCGGAAATGGTGGCGTCCGGGATAATAGTTATAGGAAGTCATACCTACGACATGCACCAGGCGGCAAAGTTCGAATCAGGCGCGGCACGGACAACCATGGCGCAGCTTGAGGGTGAGAGGGAGAACGATTATCTCGCAGTAATACGTGAAGACGTCAGAAAGAGCGTGTCACAGCTTGGTGAAATTACAGGCGAGGACGTGCGGGTGATCTCTTTCCCACAAGGATATTATAACGATAATATTCTTGCAGTCATGCGTGAGGAAGGAATGATCGTGTCCGTCTCAACTGATTGGGGTGTGGCAACAGTTGTAAAAGGACTCGAGCAGTCGCTGTACGCAATGAGACGAATCGGAGCGGACAACATGACAGCGGATCAGCTTATAGAGCAGATTTCGAAGTAATCGGGGGTATTTATGGACTTAATGGAAGCAATGCGACGCCGCCACAGTGTCAGACAGTACAAGGATATGCCGATAGAGCCTGAGCTCGTTGCAGCACTCCAAGAGGAGATAAATGCCTGCAACAGAGAGGGAAACTTACACTTCCAGCTTGTGTTAAACGAGCCGAAGGCTTTTGACGGATTCATGGCACACTACGGTAACTTCAGGGGTGTTTCAAACTATATAGCACTGGTTGGCAAAAAGTGCAAGGATCTTGACGAAAAATGCGGTTATTACGGAGAGCGACTTGTTCTGAGAGCACAGCAGCTCGGACTTCATACCTGTTGGGTGGCGCTGACGTATAAAAAGATCCCCGGAGCCTTTGAGGTGGATGATGGCGAGCGTTTTACCGTTGTCATTTCGGTTGGTCACGGACAAAACAGAGGCTTGCCGCGTAAGTCAAAGACGGCAGAGCAGGTGAGCAATATCAGTGAGGCTACTCCTGAATGGTTCAAGGCGGGAGTTGAGGCAGCGCTTCTTGCTCCGACAGCAACAAATCAGCAGAAATTTTATCTTACCTATTCAGATACCGGTGTGACAGCCAAAGCGGGCCTTGGGTTTTACGCAAAAATGGATCTCGGAATTGTGAAATACCATTTTGAGGTGGCAACGGGTAAGAAAATATAAAAATAAAGCAGGGAGAACGAATCTCTCTGCTTTTTGTATTGTTTAGTATTATTTCATGCATTCATCAATGCACAGGGCGGCAAATGACGCGAAACCGTGGTTAAGGCTTGCACCAAGTCCGGCGTTTTCCCAAAGGGTGCCGGTAAGCTTAGCCATCTTTGAGAAGAGCACACGGCAATCGTCAATAACTTGCTCCTTGTAGCCGAGTCTCATCAGCAGCTCAAGGCGTAGATAGAATCCCACAATTACATTTGATCTATGAACATCGGGCAGCACCGTCATAGCATCGCGTCTCGGACCGAATGTAGACAGCATATGCTCCCAAAGATCACGGTATTCCTCTATATCAGCAACGCCAAAGTAGAATGCGTAGTACTGGGCAGTTTCGGTGGTGTGACCGGTCATTTGCAGCTTGCCGTTTTCGTCTCGTACAGCGTTATCTTCGAAATAAGTGCCGTTCCATGCTAGACGACGAATGGTTTCCTTCATCTCAGCAGCCTTTTCTGCAAGAGAGGGAACATCATACAGCTCCGCAACAGCTTCAAGAGTGTACGCCCAAAGCATATTTGACGGGTAGTTCAGTCCCTTTATGTAATTCTCAGTGTTGCACATACTCCATTCGATAAACACCCAACTGTCGAGGTTTTCAAGGAGTCCGTACTCGTTGTAGTATTTCTCAAAGAATTTCACAAGTCCGAATATCTTATCCTTTGCAAGATCTGCCATAGAACGGTTGCCTGTGCGCTTGACATGCTCTCTTATCTCAAGGATGTACCACATACTCCAGTTAGGTATGTATGTTCCGTTTTTATGATCGCAAGGGTAGCACATAGGTATCATTCCCTCGGGCAGCTCAGGCAGCTGGGGACAAAGCAGATAATTCTCAAGGAAATTACGCTCTACAAGATTGTCACCGGTGAAAAGATACTCCGCACGGGAAGAGAAGAACGCATCACAAAACCAGCCGGCTCTCTCTCGTGATGGACAGTCGGTCAGTACGTCAACCGCATTTTGTGCGAATGTGTTTACCGCCGCTTCAACGATACTGTTCAGCTCGTCATCGTGATAGTCGTACTTGTAATCAGCCGCATCGGGATTTTCATAAAGCACCATGCCGAAGTCTGTGATATCCACCTTACCGGCAGTAACGGAAAGACAAGCAAAGTGTGCGGAATTTGCCTCAAAGGATATAGGATGATATTCGCCGGCCCTCAGGGTGTACTTCAGAACGTTTACGCAGTTGTTCGGCAGAGGATTTACTTCGGTATATCCGTCTTTTTTGTTCGCCAGCTCGTCGAATGTTATATAAAGAGTTGTATCGCGGTCTGCTTTGGCTGTGAATGTGAAGAATCCTGTCAGAGTGCTGCCGAAGTCGTATGTTCTGTATTCCATCTCACCGATCTTGCCGCATCTCAGCTCAAGGTCGGCTGTGTATTTGAGATCTGTTACCTCATCAGCGGAGTCCTCATCGATTTCGTCAGCGAGAAAGCCTCGGATATTCACGCCATCTGCATCGGATGACTCAAAAAACAGTCTCTCGGGCTTTTTTTCTACCGTGAGAGAGCCGCTTTCTATCAATTTACCGAACAGTGTGTTCAGCTTGGGATAATGAACATTTCGCGGCAGCAGCTTGTTCATAGGTACTTCAACAGTATTGACGGGCACTCGGTCACCCACTTTACCAGCAAAGAACTTCATCGGGTCGTCAGAAAGATGATATATTTCGTTGAACGCTCGCTGGAATGTGAATCTGCGGACATTCTGAACTCGTTCGTTCATTCTGTAAGCGGTAAAATCTGCGGCTGTGGCAATTATCTTACCGTTGCTTGTGATCTCCGCCGCAAAGAACGGATCTTCTTCGATGATGTAATATGTGTTGACCTGTGCGGAGTACACCTCAACAGATATTGTTACCGTTTTGTTTGCCCAGTCAGCGAGAGAGTACTCGTCAATTCTTGAGTATCCGTGAGCCGCGCGTGCAGGTCCGTATCCGACCAGCTTTCCGTCAACAAAAATGCGGTAAAGATTTGATGCAGCGAGCTTAATTGATGTATCTGCTGTTGGGGTTAAGGTGTACTGAAATGTGTACTGTACGTTTTTTTCTTTAAGCGGGACATTTGCCCAAATTGCGTTCACAGTGTACCTCGTTAATTTATGGTGATCTTTCCGACCTTGTAGTAGCTGTCGTCTTGCTCGGCGTCAGTACAGAAGTATACAGTAGGGTAGCTTTCGCCGCAGATACCTATCTCAATATTGTATTCTCCCGAGTTCATGTCTGCGGGAAGCATTATGCCAATGGGTTCTGCACTTTTGCCGGGCATCCATTTTGTTATGTCAATTTCGGTTGTGAAATCATATATACTGTTACCGACAAGGCGTACGTTAAGCGGAATCTTTTTATAAATTGGTGCAACGCCAACATTGTTGATATTGAGCATCATGCTAATTGTGTCACCTGCCGCAGCGGCTGAAGGGTATGAGAAGCTGTCGATGACAAAGTGGTAGCCCATCTTGCTTAACCAGTAGTCGATCTTGTCCTTCCACTCGTTTGGAATCGGAAGTGACTTTGCGTTAAATGAACTGACGTGCCATTTCAGAGGGAGATCAATTATATTGTCAAGATCCCATCCTTTGCGCTTCCATTCACCAAGCCACCAATATGACTCAAATGATACGGGAGCGCTCTTCCACACGTCAGATATTTTTTCAACGCGTCCGGGATAGACCTCGTTTATGTGCTGCGGCTCACCAAATCCGTCTCCACGCCAGCCAACAGGAGTGGTTTTGTTTGCATAATGGATCATATCAGGATTTGTTATCTGACCCATAAGAAGTGTGTTCCTGAACACCTCGGTGTAGGTGTCAACCAGCTTTGTAAGAGATTCTTCCGGGTAAAGATAAAGATTATGTCCCTCGCCCCATGCACCGGGCATACAAATATCCACGGCATAGAGAGTGGGATCATTATCAAAATTCTGACCAAGCACTCGAATTGCCTCACCGAAATACTCAAGGAAGCGCGGGTCGGTAGGTGAGTCCTTTACTCGCTTTCCGTTTGGTCTTTCAGGGCAGGGAATCATCTCACGGAGCCAGTCCGGAACGTCATCGCATTCTCTTGTGCTGTGAGGCATGAGTCGGAACACAAGTGACTGACCGTGAGCTTTTGCTTTGTCAAGAATATCTCTGATGAACTGAAGATTATATACACCTCTCTGAGGCTCAAATTCCTTCCACAGGGAGCGTATATATACGACGGAAGTATCCGGGTAGAATCCTTCGTCTCTGCCGTTCTGCGGAACGTGAGCGGGAATAGGGTAACACTCGAGATCCTCAGTCTCAAGCATATTTCCCTCGGGACGAACGATTACGTCGGAATAAAGTGCCTCGCCGCGAAAATGCTGGAAGCTTAGAAAGCCAATGTATGGATTTTGTCCGGCTTCGGGTTTGTAGGAAAAGTGGTTTGTTATATTAGGTTGAACTGTCATTTCTCACACCCCATGCAAAAATCTGTCCACCACAAGCTGTCTGAACTGTGGTGAAAGTGTCGCAAAGTAGGCAGTAAAGCCTGTTACGCGTACAACGAGATCGGGATACAGCTCGGGATTATCATTTGCTTTGGCAAGTGTGTCTCCGTCAAGCACGTTGATGTTGATAAGAGTGCCACCCTGTGCAAAGTGAGCGAGGATGAACTTTTCTATTATCTCAATACCGCCGTTTTCTAAGGAAACG
>JAGBGV010000129.1 GCA_017935805.1 Clostridia bacterium
ATGTCAAGAAAGCGGAAGCTGTTTTCGGCGATTCTAACGGATCCGGCAAGAACCAGTGGTTCATCTCTCTTGAATTTGATCCCAGCGCACGTGCTGCTTTTGCAACAGCAACTGAGGAAATGGCAAAACTCAGCGGAACAGGAAATAACTTCATAAAGATAATGCTTGACGGAGAGGTCAAGTCTCAGCCTTATGTTGACTCTAAGATTGACAGTTCTTCCTGTGTTATCAACGGTACTTTTACCGAGGATGAAGCTAAAGAACTTGCAAACCTCATTTCTGCAGGACGTCTTCCCTTTGAGCTCAAGGTTGAAGAGATGAGAGCGGTAGGTCCCACACTCGGTGATAACGCTCTTGAAAACGCTCTTAAAGCCGGTGCTATCGGTATTGTTCTTGTAATGTTGTTTATGATCATCATTTACAAGCTCCCCGGAATTGTTTCCTCTATCGCACTTATATCTTATGTTGCACTTATCGCGCTTGTTCTTGTAATAGGCGGCGTTAACCTTACACTCCCCGGTATTGCGGGTATCATCCTTACAATAGGTATGGCGGTTGACGCAAACGTAGTCATTTATGAAAGAATCAAGGAAGAACTGATTCTCGGAAAGACAATAAGATCTGCTGTAAGATCCGGCTTCAGCCGTGCCATCTGGGCGGTTATCGACTCCAATATCACAACTCTTATCGCCGCAGTTGTTCTTTATTTCCTCGGCAGCGGTACGGTCAAGGGCTTTGGTATAACACTTGGAATCGGTGTTGTTGTATCTATGTTTACAGCAGTGCTCCTTTCCAGATTCCTTCTCAATGCATTTGTTAATATGGGTATTTCCAACCCCGCATTGTTTGGAGCTCCCAAAAAGAAAGCTTCTGCAAACGATAAGACAGGAGGCGACAGATAATGAATAAGTTCAGCTATACAAAGAATAAAAGTAAATTTTTCCTCTTTTCTGCAATATGTGTCATTCTCGGCATCCTCTGCATCGTTGTTCGCGGAGTGAACTGGGACGTTGACTTTGCAGGCGGTACGGAAATGAATATCAGAATCAAGACTGATGATAAGAACGTTGCAAAAGAAGTTGAGAACATTACCAAGAAGATAGTTGGCGGTGATTTCTCATCTGTAACATCCGTTTCCGATACAACAGGCGATTCTCTCCTTATCAAGACAAATGAGATCTCGTCTGAAAAGCGTGACCTTGTTATGAAGACAATTGAAGAGAAGTATGGTAAGGATAATGTAGTGCTTCTCTCATCCAACAGTGTATCCGGCGCAATATCTTCCAGCCTTAAGAAGTCTGCGGTACTTGCGATCAGTATTGCTGTTATTTTGATGCTCGCTTACATTGCAATCAGATTCAGACCCCTTTCAGCACTTGCGGCTATAGTATGTCTTCTCCACGATATTTTCTTCGTGTTCGTAGCATATTCACTGCTTCAGATTCCCGTAAATTCAAACATCATTGCAGTTGCTCTTACAATTCTCGGTTATTCTATCAATGCAACTATCGTCATCTTTGACAGAATCCGTGAGAACAACAAGATTATGGGTTCTGCAAGAACATTTGAAGAAAAGGCAGATGTCAGTGTTTCGCAGACTGTTACACGTTCACTGTTTACAACCATCACAACGCTTCTTACCATTGGTATGGTATATATTCTTGGTGTTACATCCATCAGAAACTTTGCACTTCCGCTTATAATCGGTATTTTGGCAGGTCTCTATTCTTCCGTATGTCTTGCAAGTAACCTCTGGGTTGTTCTTGATAAGAAGTTTGGCAAGAAATAAAATAATTAAGTCCGCTTTCACAGCGGACTTTTTTTATGCTGAAAGACGGAGCGTTTTGAGCTCCGTCTTTTTGTTATACATCGTTTCTGTAATCGGTGCCTGTCTGATGTGCGGCAAATCCCGTATCTTCGTATTGGTAGTCTTCAAAGGAGATCTTACGCATCAATGTCGCTGTTATCATTCCGTCAATTGAATATGATAAGGCTTCCGGAATATGCGTTCCGCATCTTATCGCACATTCAAACAGCATGTACATGCGCGCAGACAGTACATGCCATGTTGTCTGTACGACTCCGAAAAGGTCAAGTTCATGCACGGTGTTTATTGCTGCTTTTATGTTGTCTCGCTTGAACCAGGGACAACACATAGAACGAAAGCCTTCATTCTTAAACATTGCTGAGGTTGCCCACGGTTCTTCGGTTACTTCATAATGCCAGTCGTTGATTATTGTGTCCTTGTGGATTGCTGTTCTTATAAGTTTTGCATTTTCGATCTTTCGTGCGTTACATTCGTATCTTGCTGTAGTATTTCCAAGTTCCTCTTTACAGATGAACATGTCGCCCCATATCAACGGAGTTCTGCCTTCATTTACACTTTCATTGGTTATTCTGCCAAAGAATTCGGCAACTTTTTTGTGTTCGATAAAGCCGTTTCCGTAAATGTATGCCTCGTCACATCCGAGATGTATGTATTCTCCGTCGCCGAACAGCTCGTACAGCTCTTTTCTGATATTCGCAAGAAGTGTAAGAACCTCTTCACTCTGTATATCCCAGGCCCAGCCGTCGGGAGTGAAAAGGTATGCAAGTGATGG
>JAGBGV010000130.1 GCA_017935805.1 Clostridia bacterium
ACCATCTGAGGAAGACCCCATGTGCCGAGGGAGGTAAGAATTACAACGCCGAAGAGAGCAAGAGGCTCCGGACCGAGGAAGGATGTGAATGCGCCTGCGAGTCCTTCATTGGAGGGGGCGGGAATCTGAGAGAGGGAGTTCATAGCTTCCATAAATCCGCCCTTGGAGTTGAGCACGGCCGCGATAACAATAACGATACCGACAAGCATTACAATACCCTGGATAAAGTCGTTGACTGCAGTAGCCATGTATCCGCCAACAACAACATAGATGCAGGTGAGTACGCTCATGATGATAACGCACCATATGTAGTCGATACCGAATGCGGATTCAAACAGTCTGGAAAGACCGTTGTAGAGAGATGCAGTGTATGGAATAAGGAAAACGAACACGATCACAGATGCGATCAGCTTCAGCGCATTTGAATTGAATCTGATGCCGAAGAAGTCAGGCATTGTTTTGGAATCAATGTGCTGTGTCATAAGGCGTGTGCGTCTGCCGAGAATTACCCAAGCGAGCAGGGAACCGATGATTGCGTTACCGATACCGATCCAGGTTGCGGAAACACCGTACTTCCAACCAAACTGACCGGCATATCCGATAAAGATAACGGCAGAAAAGTAGGAGGTTCCGTAAGCGAATGCGGTAAGCCAGGGACCGACACTGCGTCCACCGAGAACGAAGCCGTTGACACCGTCAGCGCTTCTGCGGCAAAGGAATCCTACAAGGATCATTATCGCAAAGAAAACTACCAGGAATGCGATTTTGATAAACATTATAAAACTCCGTTTATGTAATCATAAAGAAATAAAAAACTGCACGAATGTGATCTTCGTGCAGCTGATTAACTGAATCGGTACTCCGTATTTTTGCACTACAAATCACTATTACTTTCTCAGGCAGTAATAGTAATAATAGTAGTATGCGTATACGGAAAACTGTGTCATATTATGTCTCCAAATTGGATTTTGTATTATTATACTCCTGTATTCATCATTTGTCAATAAGTATGCAGAAATTTGTAGAAATAATTTGATAAATAATTAACAGTTATTCTCTCAGCAGTTCATCGCAGCTTACGGAAAAGATCTCAGCCAGTGCCGCGAGTTCAAAATCGGTAACGAATCTCTTGCCGCATTCTATTCTTTGAACTGCATTTTTGTCAATATCTACCCCCAACAGCTGCATTTTTTCTGCAAGCATTCGCTGTGACATTCGTGGAACTTGGCTTTGACGTATCGAGCAGATATTCTTCCCGCATAGATTATTTTTTCCTTCATTAGTCTTGTTTTTGAACATTTTTTCACCTACTATGACATTCAGTGCTTGACAAAAACATTATAGACTATTATAATCTTACCGGTGACATTTTGTGAATGTCAAAAAATCCCAAAAACGATAATGATTTTGGAGATTTGATCGACTTATTGCGAATTATGCCACTCTCCTAGATAATACAAAAGCTCCCGAAATTGGGAGTTTTTGTTTATTGTATATTTTTAGTAGTTGTAGTTGTCGGGCCACCAACACCATCGGTCGTTGTATTTTACCATTGTAAATCTGGTTATGGATTTTCCCCAAAGCCCGGACTTCTCGCCTTCAAAGGTTAACCATACAAACTTTATATCCTCAAGCTTGCTCTCGTCAAAGCTTTCGCCGCAATAATAACGGAAATCCTCAAGCAACGCCTCCCGGTCTCTTTCGTTGGGAGCTTGCGGCCTGTCAGCTTTGTAGTATACAATATAACCTGACAGCTGTTTAACATAATTTGAGATCTCAGCCACAGCTTTTTCTTTGCTGTATCCCTCGGATTCGAGCAGAAAATCGGGATATGAGTTGACGATCGCCTCGGGGTTGTTGCCTTTGTAGTGCCGCATTATCTGCTTTACAGCAGCACGGGGCCCCATGAAGCTGATGATAACCGCAATTATTGCGATAGCAACAAGCAACGCAACAACAGCATATATGACAGCGGTCTTTTTAATGATGGTTACACGCACATCTTCAAACGAAGCGCCACAATTGCCGCATTTTGAGGCACTGATTTTATGCTTCACGCCGCATTTTTTGCAGATCTTGGCCATGGCTTGCCCTCCTGGAAAGACTGTGAGATAATTGATCATCAGTTTGCTATATTATACCATAGATATCTGCAAGTTGCAAGGCGAAGTTGATCTGCAACCGGTAAAAACAGTTTTTTGAATAAAAAACGGACACAACATCCGCAAGAGGGCGAGTGTGAGTGTCCGTTATTTTGTTTGTGTGGGAATGCACGAGGTTGTTATTCTGTTTTATTCACAGTTAGGCTTTATCATAAGAAGCTCGAGTGCTTTGGTA
>JAGBGV010000131.1 GCA_017935805.1 Clostridia bacterium
CCCTCTCCTTTCAGTTCTACTGTGTCAATTCCAATATGCATCAGAACTTCAGCTCCGTTATCTCCACTTATAGCAATTGCGTGGGACGTTTCTGCTATTGACTCAATAACTCCGTCAAGAGGAGAACATAGCTTACCTTCATATGGTATTATTGCCGTTCCGTCACCAAGGATTTTTTCAGCAAAGGTAGGGTCATTCACATCTGATAATTCAACAGTTTTGCCGGACAATGGAGACAATAAGACAACACGATTCTTTTTTCTGCTAAACATACTCATATTTTCACCCTCAGAAATTTTATCTTTGATATTCATACTCAAAAACATTGTTCCCAAAAATCCAATGAAAAATGCGGTTATAATTGCAATTACCGTATTAATGAGGTTATCATAGTCATAATGACCTATATATCCGGTAAGCGCAATAATACCCGGGGTTGCCGTTGTGTACCGTTTTACTCCTGTTATCCCCATTAGAAAACCTGCAACACCTCCGGCCCCTATTACTGTCAATAGCGAACCGCGTTTTTTTAGATTCACAGAGTACATTGCCGGTTCAGCAACACCAAGAAATGCGGTCAGCGATGCTGAAAGGGCATGACGTTTCTCGTCAACATTTTTAGAAACAAATGCTGTAGCCAACGAAGCACCGCTTTGAGCAATATTGGATACCAGCATTCCGGGACCTACAAAACGATCATATCCAAGTAAGACAATATTATTTATTCCAAGAGGAACAAGACTATATTGAGTGCTTGTAAGCATCATGAGAGGGTATAGAGCGCCAATTAAAGTGGGAGTAAGCCACGGAATCTTTGCGCTAGAGAGGCCTATTAGACTTGTTATACCTTCGCCCAAAAGTAAACCGACAGGCCCAAGAACTCCAAGAGCAAACACACCGGTGACTGTGATAGACAGTGTTGGTTTAAGAAAAAATCTTACTTGTTTTATCTTTATCCTATCACACAAATGCTCGACAAATGACATAAACATAATGGAAATTATAATTGGAAATACAGAAAATGAATAGTCAACAGTATATCGGTCATACACCGAAAAATCTCCTATCACTGTCTCAACAAGATGTAGCATTTCGGGATGTATAAGCATTCCGCCAACAGCCAGTGCACAAGGGATATTACACCCGAGTCGCTTTGCCGACGAATATGCGAGTAATAGCGGGAGATAATACAGCGGAGACTCTGCGATCAATTCTATTAACAGTAACAATTCGCTGCCGGATTCTGCTATTTTGAGTTGAGCAGCAACAGCAAGTATAGCCTTCAGAAAACCTGCTGCTGTTATAGCGGGGGATATGGGCTTAAAGATCTCCGCAACAGTCTCAAATATAAAATTGAGCTTATCTCCATTATGAGAACGAGACAGAGACCTGTTCATATAATTCCTCCGGGTAAAATATCGGAATTATGATTTGCAATTTTTGCTCATAATATCCAAAGAAAAAAAGTCCGAAAAGCTCAAGCCTCTCGGACGTTTTTAATTTAATTCGACTTATTTGAGAAGATCTGCAACAAGCTTATCGCCGTAAACCATTTCCCAGTCCTTATTAAAATCATCGATTGCATAGTATGTAAGGGGATGGTAAATAAGCATATCAAAAATATCGGGATTTACAGTAACTGCACCGGCACCTGTCATAGCAACCTTGTGAACCTGCTCAACATTCTTGAAGCTTGCAGCCAGAATCTTTGTCTTGATATCGTACATCTTGAACATATTTACTATTTCTTCAACAACATGGACACCGTCGGAAACGATATTATCAAGTCTGTTAATATAGGGGGCAACAAAATCTGCACCGGAGCTAGCAGCAATAAGAGCCTGCTGCTGTGTAAAGATTGCGGTCATTGTAACACCAAAACCCTTATCCTTGCAAAGGGAAGTTGCCTTGATGCCCTCGCGTGTGATCGGAATCTTCAAATAGAAGTTGTCGCCAATAACATTCTTAATTGCAACAGCTTCGTTAAGTATATCGTTTGCTTCGGTAGCGGTAGTCTGTACGTGAAGCATCTTATTATCTCCGATTATCTCGCGAATTGAGTAAAGAAGCTTCTTAAAATCTGTGTTTTCTTTTGAAACGATTGTTGGATTGGTTGTTACGCCCGCAACAGGGTAGTACTCGCAGCATTTCTTAATTGCCTCAAGATTGGCGGTGTCGATCAAATATAACATATCTACTCATCCTTTATGAATAATAATTTTCTATATGTTATATTATAACATTTTCGCCAGAGTTCGTCAATCATACTTGTTGCCGTAATTTATAAATTTAACGCACATTTTTTGTTTTAATTGCACAATAATAAGCGCGACATATTGGTAATAAGCAACACACAACTGAGTCGCACAAACCAATGCACCGATTATTTACAAAAAGAGCACATTGGTGTTAAAAATGTTAAATTATGTGAATACATCACAAAAGTTGGCTGATCAATCATCGCCTCGCATCAAATAATACAATTTTCCCGTTTTCAATAGCCTCAATAAGTGACCCATCTTTTGAGTAAACAAGCTTTAATGTGAAAAAGTCGCACTCATCCTCGATCTTCTTAAGGAAAATTTTGTCACCCTCCCAAAGGTCAAGATCATACAGCCGATCTTTGTCGATCCACTCAAGTGTACCCTCATCACAGTCAATCAGTTCTCCGGAAAAGTCGCTGCACTTAAACAAAAACATGTATTCGCAGACGCCACCCTCAATAATAAATGTTATTACAGAGCGAAGCTTTAAGTCGCCAAGCGTCAGTCCGGTTTCCTCAATCGCCTCACGCCTTATGCATTCCTCCGGGGATTCATCAGCCTCAAATCCGCCGCCGATTCCTATCCATTTATCCTTATTGACATCATTTATCTTCTTGACTCTGTGCAACATCAAGTATTGCCCATCTTTTTCTATATAGCATAAAGTTGTATTTCTCATTACCACACCTCCACAATAAATTATAAGCATATATTGCGTCAAAGTCAATAAAACAGCCCCCAATTGCCGTATTTTCCCGTTATTAAGTAATTTTGTCACCTAATCTTCACTCAAAAATCAGGTAAAACAGTTGATGTTTTATAAAAAATATGATATAATACCGTTGTTTTATATCATAATGTGAGGTATTACATGAGAAAATTACTTATACTATTACTTTCGTTGTCACTTGTAATTTCCTTTGTTGCTTGTGATAAAGATGATTCCCCCGTGTCTGACGGTACTGAACCGCCTGTTAATGACACAGGTGCATCCGTTCCTTCCGATACTACTGATACCGAGGACGGCACTGAGACAGGAGCCCCTGTAGAAATAATAGAGCCTTTCGATTACATGGCAAATGATCTGTCACCTTATATCACTCTCGGCCAGTATGAAGGACTTACTGTAACAGTTGACATCATTACTCCTACTGACGAGGAATATGCCGCTGAGGTTGAATCTCTTCTCGCAGAATACGCATATACACCTTTTATCAAAGAAGATAGACCTTCAGTATCCGGCGACAACCTCAATGTTGACTACGAAGGCTTTATAAACGGCGAAGCGGTAAATGGAACCGCAGCAAAAGGTGATATTATCACAATAGCCGAGAACTCAGGCTACATACCAGGCTTTGTTGAGGGATTTATCGATCACAATATAGGCGAGACCTTCAGCTTTGATGTAACATTCCCAGAAGATTACGGCAATTCCGACCTTGCGGGAGTAACAGTTACTTTCCAGTGTAAGATCAACGGCATTTACGACGGCACTGAAGCATTCCCGCCCACCATTGAAGAGTTTGTTGCTGAGTTCACTGATTTTGAAACTGTTGAAGAATTCCACAAATACCACCGTGAAATTCTTGACCAGCAGTTATATCAGAAAGCCCTTGCATCTGTTCACGATCTTCTTTGGAAGCAGATCATCGATAACTCAACATATCATTCTTTCCCTGAAGAAGAGGTAACCCGTATCTATAATACTTACACGGATACATACAAACAGTATGCTGAAATGTACGGCGTTGACTATGACACATTCCTCAGCGAATATGTAGGCACAACCGATGAGGAGCTTCACGAAACAAGCCGCCTGTATGTAAGAGAAGACCTTACTCTGTATCAGCTTGTTAAGGAGCTTGAGGTTGAGATTTCTGACGAAGAATATCAGGCAGGATGCGAGCTTTACGCACAGCAGGCAGGTGTTACAGTTGATCAGTTCCTTGAATACTATGACGAAGACACCATAAAGCTTTCACTCTTATACGAAAAGGTTCTTATGATAATTTCAGACTCAGCTGAGGTTATTGAGAATAAATAAAAAAACACCGCATTGCCGACATTAGCCGAGCAGTGCGGTTTATTTATTACTTCTTTGACGACAGCTTGTATTTCCAGGTTCCAAAATAAAACTTCGGCAGCTTCATCATTCTGCCTATGCGCTTAGGGTCACACAGGAGCCTGTAGAACCACTCAAGACCAAGCTTGATAAAGATCCTTGGTGCACGCTTAACTGCGCCGGAATAGCCGTCAAGCGATCCGCCAAGGGCAAGCATAAGCTTAACACTTGTCAGCTTTGAGCGATTATTATATATCCACTTTTCCTGTGTGGGCGCGCCAAGACAAACATACAGTATGTCAGCGCAGGACACATTGATTTTCTCAATTATCTTTTCGTTTTCTTCGCCATCCTTTTTGAAATAACCGTCTGCGCATCCAACAAAGTTAACGTTTCCGTATTTTTCAGAGAGAGCGGACATTGCAGCCTCCGCAACCCCGGTTTTTCCACCCAGCATGAAAACTCGATATTCTGTACCGGCAACTCTACGGATAAGCTCTTCGCCAACCTCAATACCCGCTACTTTTCCGTGTTCAAACGGAGTACCAAGTATTCTTCCGGCTTTTACAACTCCAATTCCGTCGGGAATTATCAACTCCGCGGAATTTAAAATATTATAAAGCTCGGGAGAGTCAATACAAGATTGAACGATTTCCGAGTTAGGTGTGTAAAGGGCGGTCTGCTTACCATCCTCAAGATTTGAAAGTAATATGTCAACAGCACCGTTTAGTGAAACACTGTCGAACATAACACCTCTGATATTGATCTTATTTGACATATACATCTCCAACAGAAACAAAAAACGCACCGTATGATCGGCACGTTTCAGTTGTAATTATTTTGATTCACCGCTGATCTCAGCAAGATAATTTGCAACGTCGCCAACAGTAATGAACTTATGTATTTCTTCATCGCTGATCTCAATGTCAAACTTTTCTTCGCACTGAAGAACAAGGTCAGCAAGCTCAAGAGAGTTGATTCCGAGATCGTTAACAAGTTCTGCTTCGGGTGTAATAGCACCTTCGTCTACTGAAAGTTCTTCAACGAGCAGTTTCTTTACTTTTTCAAACATTATGATTTACTCCTTAATTGAATGTAGTTTACAATTTTATGAATTATTGTTTTGTCAACAAAATAATTATAATGATATTAACCGCCCGTGTCAATACTTTTGATCAAAAAAGTAGGTTGTTGCGTTCTTTGACTTGAAATATTAGGAGAAATAAGATATAATCTCCATAATAAATTAACGACGGAGCGATTCAAATGATAGAGAGAACAAAGAGAAAAGATATTTCCGCGCTGATGAAAATATTCGACGAAGCACGTCAGACTATAGCAGCACTTGGTATAGATCAGTGGCAAAACGGATACCCAAATGTCGAAGTGATCGAAGAGGATATTGCCAAGGACCGTTCATATACAGTGCGCGAAGGAGAAGTGTGTGGCACATTTGCTGTAATTCTCGATGGCGAGCCTACATATGACAAAATTTATGACGGTCATTGGCTCACAGACGACAATTTCACAGATTATTTGGCAATACACAGAGTAGCCATATCAGTTTCAAGTAGGGGCAAGGGCATTTCTACTCAAATAATCAATTTTGCCTCAGCGCTCGCCCAAGAAAACAACAGAAAATCTCTCCGAATAGACACACACGAGGGCAATGTTGTTATGCGGCGTATGCTTGAGAAACACGGATTTGTTTATTGCGGTATAATCTATCTTGAAAGCGGCGAAAGCAGAGTAGCCTACGAAAAGATCATTTGATCAAATCGGCAAATTCCGCGCCAACAAATTCAGCAAGTTCAACTGGAGATAGAATCATCTGAAGCCCTCTCATCCCACCGCTTACATATATTTTTTCTGAAAGAGTCGCTGTTTCATCAATATATGTGGGAAACTTCTTTTTCATTCCAACGGGTGAGCATCCACCTCTGATATATCCGGTAAGTGGCAACAGCTCTTTAACAGGTATCATCTCAACTCGCTTCACTCCGGCTGCAACAGCACATTTTTTCAGATCGAGCTCATAAGCTACCGGTATGCAGAAAACGTGATGTCCGCCTTTATCGTCAGCACAAACGAGAGTCTTGAATACGCAGTCAGGGTCGATTCCGAGCAAATCTGCTATGTGAGTTCCCGATAGATCTGACTCGTCAACCGTGTATTCTATTGTATCAAATTTTATATTGGCTTTTTCGAGTTGCCTCAATGCATTGGTCTTTGTCATAACCTATTCCTAAATATTAAGCTTTTGAAATATACTACCATAATCAACCGATAATTTCAACACCAAATTTACACCGGTATTATTTTCCCACACATTACTTGACAAATATTCATATTTATTGTATAATACAAAAGCTGAAATCAACACCTTGCTGGAGTGGCGCAGTGGTAGCGCAATTGATTCGTAATCAATAGGCCGTGGGTTCAAATCCCATCTCCAGCTATAATGAGCATACCGCTTGGTATGTTCTTTTTTTATTAAAAAACCGACTGTATTTCAAGTCGGCTTTTGTTATTTGCTTCTAATGTACTTGTCAATTGCCAGAGCAGCTTTTTTGCCGGCGCCCATAGCAAGAATAACAGTTGCTGCACCCGTCACCGCATCTCCACCTGCATAAACACCCTCGATGGATGTAAGTCCGTCTTCATCTGTAATAATGCCACCGCGTGCAGAGCATTCAAGACCTTCTGTAGTCGATTTGATCAAAGGATTTGGACTTGTACCGATTGACATGATAACACAGTCAACATCAATATCAAATTCTGATCCTTTAATCTCAATGGGTTTGCGACGACCGCTTTCATCAGGATCGCCAAGACCCATTTTTACACAGCGAAGCTTTGATACATTGCCGTTTTCATCAGGAATAATCTCCGTGGGATTGGTGAGAAGTCGGAAGATAATTCCTTCTTCTTTGGCATGTTCAACCTCTTCAGCGCGTGCAGGAAGCTCAGCCTTGCCCCTACGGTAAACTATATACACATTTTCAGCTCCAAGACGAAGGGCAGAACGTGCGGCATCCATTGCAACATTGCCGCCGCCAACAACTGCAACGTTCTTTGCGTGCATTATCGGTGTAGACGACTTGTCCTTATAGGCTTTCATAAGATTGATTCGAGTTAAGAACTCGTTAGCAGAATATACGCCGCAGAGATTCTCGCCCGGGATACCCATGAATCGTGGAAGTCCCGCACCAGTTCCGATAAACACTGCCTCAACTCCATCATCAAACAGCTCGGAAACAGACAAAATCTTACCGATGACCATATTTGTCTCAATCTTTACACCAATTGCTTTAAGGGTGTCAATTTCTTTCCGAACAATAGCCTTGGGAAGTCTGAATTCGGGAATACCGTAAACAAGAACGCCACCTGCAGTGTGGAGCGCTTCAAATACAGTTACATCATATCCAAGTTTTGCAATATCTCCGGCACAGGTGAGTCCGGAAGGTCCTGAGCCAATTACAGCCACCTTATGACCGTTGCTTACAGGTACGTCCGGCAAAGAGTCTGCACATTCATTGTGTCTGTCAGCGACAAATCTCTCAAGTCTTCCAATACCGACAGGCTCGCCCTTAATGCCGCGAACACATTTTGCCTCGCACTGAGATTCTTGAGGACATACTCGTCCGCAAACAGCCGGAAGGGAACTTGAATCGGAAATAATTTTATAAGCGCCCTCAAAATCCCCCTCTGCAACCTTTTGAATGAAGTGGGGAATAGCAATATTAACCGGGCAGCCGGAAACGCATGGCATATTTTTACAGTTAAGACAACGTGTCGCCTCGTCAATAGCCATAGCTTCAGTATAGCCGAGCGCAACCTCGTTATAGTTATTTCTTCGAATTTCGGGAGCCTGAGAGGGCATCTCATTCTTTTCAGTGACATATTAGCCATTTATTTCACCTCTGCGCGAAACAAATTACAGTTATCTTCTCTTGCGTGACGTTCAAATTCTCTGTACATTGCACCACGCTTCATTGCTTCATCAAAGTCGACCTCATGACCGTCAAATTCAGGTCCGTCAACGCAAGCAAACTTCACCTGATCGCCAACAGTTACACGGCAAGCACCACACCTACCGGTACCGTCAACCATGATAGGGTTAAGAC
>JAGBGV010000132.1 GCA_017935805.1 Clostridia bacterium
ATAGATGTTGCACCGGAGTCGATGGCGTTTTCAAGCAGCTCCTTAACGGCAGAAGCGGGACGGTCAACAACCTCCCCTGCGGCAATAAGGTTGGCGACCTCGAAACTCAGTAAATTAATCTTTCCCATTATTTTATAGCGTTATAAATGAAAGCGATGCCTTCATCATCCTTTGCAAATTCGTGTGTTCCGTCGAATGAACGGTATTTGAAATTATCTTTTGCACCTGCCGCGTCAAAGAAGGGAACGGTGCGTTCACATTCAGAAAGGAATGCGCGGTAGTCAAACAGGTCATCGGATTCGCCCTCATCAGCAAAGAAAGGACGGGGTGCGATAAGTGATGCTACCTCTGCGTCAAGGAAACGGGATGCGTTGTCTCCCCAGATCCAGTCTTCTCTGCCGTAGCGGTATCTGTCGCTGAACTGGCAAGAGGAATATGCGGCGTTGATTCGAGTGTCAACAGCAGCCATGACTGTGGTGTAGAATCCGCCATAGGAGAGGCCGAGCATACCGATGTGACCTTCCTTTGCGATGCCTTCGCTGATAAAGTAGCTGAGCATTCTGCGGATGGCAAATGTCTCGATAGCCGTGATAGAGCTACCAACCTGCTTCAGGCGTGCGTCGATTCTTGCACGGCTGTATCCTTCGTCTTCAATGTCGCGAGGAGCCGGCTCAAATCTGTCAGGCCACATAAGAAGCATGGGACAAAGAACATTTGCGCCGCTGCCAAATGTAGCAGTACGGCGAACCATACCGTTGTAGTTGTTTTCTTCAAATGTTTCGGCACAGGACTCGGGATTTCCGCATCCGCCGTGCTGTGTAATAATAAAGGGAAGCTCGCCTTCGTTGTTTGATTCGATATACAAGGCGTATGCCCAAAGCTCGGGAAGCACCTCGAATTCCATTGCATAAGCACGACCGTTGTAGATGTCATATCTGTAGGTCTTTTTCACTGCCATGGGGGTGTCCTTCAGCGCTTCGTACTCTGTAAGAGGCCAACCAAGCATATTTGTAAAGTCACGACGGTATTCTTCGCGGTTTTGGGCTGCCTTCTCGGGATTTATGTATTCCTCACGCATTGCGTCGTAGATCTTGCGGCGATTTTCCATTGTCTTGTAGATGCCGTCAACCAGTGCACGTCTTGCGTGGATGGTATTTTCCTTCATTATCTGCTCGGTTTCGATAAACATAGTGTGCCTCCGATTATAGGTTAGATTAGCTTTTTCCACTCGTAAATGAGGTTAAGCGCCTCAATAGGTGTGAGCGTATTGATGTCTGTCTTTTTAAGTGCTTCTTTTATCTCGTCTGCTGCGATGTCAGCAAAGCTGAGGTTGACCTGCATCATGTCATCCGCTGCGTCAGCAGTTTTCTTCGCAGGCTTCTTTGTGGGATTGCCCTCAAGCTCACGAAGAATATCCTTGGCGCGACGTGTGATCTCTCCGGGAACTCCGGCAAGCTGTGCAACTTCGATTCCGTAGCTGTCATCTGTGGGGCCGGGCACGATCTTGCGGAGGAATGTGATGCTGTCACCGCGCTTCTTTGCGGCAATGTTGTAGTTGACCACTCCGCGAAGCTCACCCTCAAGGGATGTCAGCTCGTGATAGTGGGTAGCGAACATTGTTTTTGCTCCAACCTTCTTGCCGACTGTGTATTCAGCAACAGCGCGAGCGATACTCATGCCGTCATAGGTGGATGTACTGCGACCTATTTCGTCGTACACGATAAAGCTGCGGGAGGTGGCGTTGTTCAGAATGTATGCAACCTCTTTCATCTCCAGCATGAAAGTGGACTGACCTGAAGCGAGGTCATCCGATGCGCCGACACGCGTGAACAGCTTGTCCACAATGCCGATACGTGCAGAGGATGCGGGAACGAAAGATCCGATCTGCGCCATGAGGATGATAAGTGCTGTTTGACGCATATATGTTGATTTACCCGCCATGTTGGGACCTGTAATGAGCATAAGGCAGTTGTCGGAGGTGTTGAGATATGCGTCGTTCGGAACAAAATAAGAATCGCTTACGAACTTTTCCACCACGGGGTGGCGTCCGTTTTTGATGTCAACGATATCGCTGCCGTCAACTGTGGGGCAAACGTAGGAGTTTTGCGCCGCACATTCGCCAAGGGAGATGAACACGTCAAGCTCTGCAAGTGCCTGGGCAGTTTTGCGTATCCGTGCGGACTGTGCGTTTACCGCATCGCGGATCTCAACGAAAATATTGTATTCCAGCGCTTTTACCTTGTCGTCAGCTCCGAGAATGGTTGCTTCCATGTCCTTGAGCTCGTCAGTTATATAGCGCTCCTTGTCGGATAATGTCTGCTTTCTTATGTATCCTTCAGGCACCTGATCTGCGGCAGAACGGGGAGTTTCGATATAGTAGCCGAACACTCTGTTGTAGCCGATCTTCAGATTCTTGATGCCGGTTTTTTCGCGCTCGCTCTGTTCGACTGTCTTGAGCCATTCCTTGCCGTTTGCCATGATATAGCGGAGATTGTCAACATCCTCGCTGTAACCGGGCTTTATGATTCCGCCTTCGCGAATGATAAATGGCGGGTTTTCGTCAATGGCGTCGTCAATGAGCTTACAAACATCTGTCAGCGGGTCAAGCTCCTCATATATCTCCGCAAGTGCACCGCTGTTTATATCACGGAGTGCATCCTTTACAGCGGGAATAACTGAAAGAGTCTGGCAGATAGCTCGAAGATCGCGGCCGCCTGCTGTACCGTAAGACACCTTTGTTATAAGTCGCTCCATGTCAAGCACCGGAGTAAGATATTCTCTCAGTTCCTCACGAAGCATGAAGCTGTCGCAAAGCTCACCTACCGCTTGTTGACGGCTTAGGATTTCCGTAACATTTGTCAGCGGATGCTCGATCCATTGCTTTAGAAGTCGCGCGCCCATTGCGGTCTTTGTTTTATCCAGCACCCACAGAAGTGAGCCGCGCTTTTCTTTGGAGAGCATAGTCTCGCAAAGCTCCAGATTGCGACGGGTAGATACATCCATCTCGAGATACTGTGAGGATTCATACACCTTCAGCTTCTTGATGTATGAGATGTCGCTCATCTGGGTATCCTTGATGTATTTCAGTGCCGCGCCTACTGCTATAAGAGCAGATCTGGGATTGCCGGCGGTTTCTTCTGTGCCAAACTGCATTTCCACTCTGGTGAGGGCTTCATCTGTATCGAAAAATCCGATTGCTGCCTCACTGAGTATGGCGTTGAGTCTGGTTTTGATGAACTCGGAAACCTTAGGCAGATTTTTCGCCGTGCAGCTCATGATGATCTCGCGAGGAGAATAAGTGGAGAGCTCGTTGATGATGTCGTCTTCGGAGAGACGGTCTCTGAATGAGGTCGCGGCAATATATGCTGTGGATATATCAGCAAAGCACATACCAACAGAGCTTCCGTCGTAGTATATGGTTGCGAAATAGTTGTTTGTTTCTTCTTTAAGAAGGTCTGTTTCGATGAGTGTGCCGGGAGTGATGATGCGTGTTACTTCGCGGTGGACTATTCCTTTTGCGGCTTTGGGGTCCTCTACCTGCTCGCAGATGGCAACCTTATAGCCGTTTTCTATGAGCGTGCCGATATATCCCTCGCATGAGTGATAGGGTACACCGCACATTGGTGCACGCTGCTCCTCGCCGCAGTCACGTCCTGTAAGGGTTATACCGAGAACGGTGGAAGCGAGCTGGGCGTCGTCAAAGAACATCTCATAGAAGTCTCCGAGACGGTAGAAAAGGATGAAATCCGGATATTTATTTTTTATCTCAAAGTATTGCTGCATCATCGGGGTCATAAGACACACCTCTTTTTGAAGTTAATTCGAATTATTAAGTAGGGTACGGCGTCCTGGACGTACCGCTATGATTTTTTATCTATCAATGATTGTGACCGCAGTCGCTGTGGCAGGAGCTGCAGTTGTGAGAGCAAGGACGGCTGCCGGTGATAACAAACTGAAGCTCTGCGAAGATCTCGTTTGTGAGCTCGTCGAAATTCTGCTTTGCGCCAAGGTATGCTGTGTAAACGGGGTGATTTGTAACCGCGTCGTAAAGCTCGTCAATGCGGTTCTTTACTGTTTCACGAAGCTCATCGCTTACATCGCTCTTGCCGTATGCATCTGCAAGGACGTTCTGCTGTGCGTTGTATTCAGCAATAAGAGCGTTGAGCTCGTCACAATGCTCATATTCGTCGATTGTGCGCTCGATCGCAAGGCATCTTTCGTCTGCCTTAACAAGTGTGCCAAGCTGTGCAATAAGTTCTTTCATTTCCTGTGTGAGAATCTCGTTCATTTTTCTATATCCTTTCGGTTTTTTGTGAATTATTGTTTTAATATGTTAAATAATCTCGCCTTCAAAAGAGTAGGTTGATACGTCTTTGATCTTCAGGTCAACAAACTGACCGATTACGGATTTGTCTGCTGCGAAGTGGATCGGACGAACGCTGTCTCCTCTGCCGGTGAGCATTGCGGGATCATTTTTGCTTACGTCCTCTGCAAGCACCCTCATGGTTCTGCCGAGGAAACGCTCATTGCGCTCGTTTGAAATCTTGTCCTGAAGCGTAAGAAGCCGTGACATTCGCTCTGCTGACACTTCGTGGGGAATCTGACAGTCCATTCTTGCGGCAGGTGTTCCGTTTCTCGGTGAGTAGATGAAGGAGAACACCATATCGTAGCGGACTTTTTCCATGATATCGAGCGTGCCGAGGAAGTCTTCTTCAGTCTCTCCGGGAAATCCGACTATGATATCAGAGGTTATGGAAACATCCGGTACTGCTGCCTTCAGCTTTGCGATTTTCTCAAGATATGCCGCTGTGTCGTACTTGCGGTTCATTTCCTTGAGTATGCGGTCAGAGCCTGACTGAATTGGCAGATGGAAATGCTTTACTATCTTTTCTTCTGTTGCCATAGCCTCGATAAGCCTGTCAGACGCGTCCTTCGGGTGGCTCGTCATGAAGCGGAGACGGAAATCTCCGTCAAGTGCGCAGATGCGGTGCATAAGCTCTGCAATATCTACGCCATCACCACCGTTGTATGAGTTTACGTTCTGACCGAGTAGGGTGATGTCCTTTGCTCCTCCTTGGATAAGCTGTTTTGCTTCTTCGATTATTGCTTCAGCAGAACGGCTTCTCTCGCGACCGCGAACATAAGGCACTATGCAGTATGAACAGAAATTGTTGCATCCATACATGATAGACAGCCACGCCATGTGACCGGATTCGCGGGAGATCGGTAAACCTTCGTTTATTTTCCACTCATCGCTGAGGATGAAGCTGCGTTTTTCTCCTTTGAGTGCGCCGAGTACGAGTCTCGGTACCATGTGCATCGCACCCGTGTCAAATGTGAATGATACATAAGGATAACTGCGCTTGAGCTTGTCTGCACGTGCTTCCTGAGTTACCATGCATCCGCCGACACCGATGATGAGCGCGGGGTTTCTATCCTTGATATGCTTGTACTGACCGATAATTGAGAGCGCTTTTTTTTCAGCGTGCTCACGGACTGCGCAGGTGTTGACAAGTATCAAGTCTGCGTCGTCAGGTATGAGAGTTTTTTCATATCCCATTGCCACGCACATACCACCAAGGCGCTCACTGTCAGCTTCATTCTGCTGGCAACCGAATGTCTGGATGAAGTATTTTGGTGTGTTGCCGCTTTTTTTGTGTATTTCTGCAACGGATTCGGCATAACTCAAATGAGCTGCCACATCTGCATCAATTATTTTCGATTTAATATAGTTTTCAGCCATTTTTGTTCTTTTCTCTGAGTTTATTTTCCTGCTTCTTCGAGTTTATAGCTTGCTGAGGTCAGCTGAAATGCCTTTGAATCAAGTCCGGGAGTGGTGATAACGCGTCCGTCGGTGGTAACAAACACTGCCTCAAACTTAATCTCGCCGCTGTTATACAGTTCAAGGGATTTCTCAACACCCATAACAAACAGTGCAGTGGAGAGCGCATCGGCGGAGGCACCGTTTGTGGTGTGAACTGCCACGCTTGTGATACCGCTGGCTGCGGGATAACCGGTGGACTTGTCAATAATGTGGTGATATCTTACGCCATCCTCTTCAAAGAAACGTTCGTAATCACCTGAAACGGACACAAATCCGGAGGTAAGGTACATATATCCGATCACTTTGTCAGCAGATCTGGGATCACGAATACCAATCTTGTATGTTTCATTTTTCGGCTTCTCTCCGTAAACGCCAACATTGCCGCCAAGGGAGATTATGCCATACTTTACATCAGTTGTTTCAAGATATTCGAGAATTTCCTGTGCTGCATAACCCTTGCCGATGCCACCGAGATCTATCTTCGCCATTTTGTCCTGCTTGACGATTGTGCTGCCGCTGATCTTGAATTTGTCAGCACCGGAGTGGATTGCCGCATAGTTTATGTCAGATGATGAAGGAACAGGACCTCCGCCTGTGACGTTCCACAGCTCTGTAAGTGTTCCGATTGCATAATCGTAGGCACCGCCTGTCAGCTTTGTTACTGTGTCTGCCGCCTGGATAACGGAAATGAGTGTAGGATCCGCCTGGAGCATCATGCTGATTCCGGAGTTTAGCGCATATACCTGGCTTGCCTCGTTGTGAGAGGAAAGAATGCCGTCAAGCTCGGTGAGAATAGCGGCACATCCGTCAGCCACCTCGCGAAGATATTCGTCGGACAGCTTACCGTTTTCTCCGTCAGTAGCAAGTCTGATAGTAACATATGTGTCCATTACAAAGTAGTCGAAATCTCTGTATTCGTTCTTGTTGCCGCATCCGCTGAAAAGAATCATGCAGGATGACAAAGCTGTGATAACAGCAAGAACGAGAGACATTTTGCGAATTATAGAGTGTTTCATATATCCTACCTCATATTTTTATCGTTTGTAGATTTTATTAGGTAACAGGCACAGTATTATGCCGTTGATTGTGCCGTAGATGAGAGAAGCTGCGGAAAGTGCCGGAATGTATGAAAGAACAGCGCTTCCAACCAGCCATGTGGATGCGATGAGCTGTCCTGCGTTGTGAGCTAATGCACAAAGGAGAGACACGCCCACAAAGCTAAGCTGCCGTGAGAGCTTTGTTTTTCGGATCAGCAGCAGGGTGATTATAACAAGTGTTCCTCCCATTAGCGAGAACAGCAAGGATGTTGGGCTTCCGAACAGCAGAAAGGTGATGATCACACGCACCAGGGAAACTGCGGCAGCGTCAACGTAACTGTATCTAAATGCGGCAACTGTTATCGCGATATTGGCGAGCCCCAGCTTGAATCCGGGGAGGGGAAGAGCGGCTATGGGAAATAATGCTTCAACCATAGACAGGAGCAGTGCAACGCCTGCAAGGGATGCGTCAACAGCGATTCGGGCGATCTTTTTATCCGACGATAAAGTCTTCATTGACTCCACCCCCTTCGCTAATCTTTATTACTACCTCAGCGGGGATGCACACAATAGACTGGCCTACACGGGATATCTTGCCCGTGCTGATACATACTTTGTCAGGACAGTCTGACCCTGTAACGGATACTTGACCCCCCGACACATGAACTGCGAGCGTGATACCGCGAGATTTTACTTCAAATTCAGTGCTGTCTGAAAGC
>JAGBGV010000133.1 GCA_017935805.1 Clostridia bacterium
AGCAGTCCAACGATAGCGGAGTGCAAGGGAGTCGAAAATGCAGCGAACGATCTCGCCTACGTTTTCGGGAACGTGCTGACCTGTCTTCTTGCAGTATTCGCAGATACGTCCGGGCATGTTGCCTGCTGTAGCGAAGAGCTGATCATCGGGATTTATGAAGCACTGCAGGGGCTTGGATTCAAGTGCCATGTTTGAAAGATCGTCGAAGGAGTATGTCTTACCCTCTCTCTTCCACTGACGGCGGGATTCCTGTTCAAGCCACAGGCCCATGATATTGCGGAGTACACGGATAGTACCGCCTGCCCCGCCCTCGTTTGTAAAGTCGTACTTCTCTGACAGAGGTGTAAGAGTAGGTTCCTTCGTTTCTGTACCCATAAGGGACCATGTACCGCTGGATATGTAAAGGAAATCCTCACACTGTGCGGGAACGGAAAGCACCGCGCTTGCTGTGTCGTGGGATGCAACCTTAATTACGTCCGCACCTGTGAAGCCTGTCTCCTCTTCAATGGAGGGGAGCAGCTTGCCCATGTTGTAGCCGGGCTGTACGAGCTCGCAGAACAGTCTGTCAGGAATACCGAACTTTGCGATAATGTCGCGTGCGTAATCTCTTTCTCTTGCGTCAAGAAGCGCACCTGTGGAGGCGATAGTATATTCACTCGCCTTCTGACCTGTAAGCATATATCCGAGAAGGTCAGGCATATGGAGCATGCTTTCTGCATTTTCAACGATCCAGGGACGGTCTCTCAGGTCTGCCGCCATCTGGAAAATCGTGTTGAAATTCATAGACTGGATACCTGTTTTGCCGTAAAGTTCGCTCTTTGTAACGAACTTACCGAAAACGTAGTCCTGAATGCCTTCTGTTCTTGTATCTCTGTAGTGATAGGGGTTGGAGAGCAGTGTGCCTGTCTTGTCAAGATAACCGTAGTCAACGCCCCATGTGTCGATACCGATAGTATCAATACCGCCTGCGTGAGAAGCCTTCAGAATAGCGGTCTTGATCTCAAACAGCAAACGGAGAGTATCCCAGAAGAATCCTCCTGGCATCATAACAGTATCATTGGAGAAGCGGTGGATCTCGTCAAGAGTGATCTTTTCGCCGTTCCAGCTACCGATAATTCCTCTGCCGCTGGATGCACCAAGGTCGATGGCAAGCATTTTTTTAGCGCTCATGTTACAGGTCTCCTTTATGTTTCTTAATTATTAATTCTTATTGTCAATGTGACCGCAAAAGCCGATCACAATAATTCAAATTACATTATACCATTATTCGCGTGTTTTTGCAATAGATAGGGTGAAAAATCTGCCGTTACATCTCAAGAACGGTAACGCCGTAGTCTCCTTCCCCGTATGCACCGGCGCGGAAGGACTTGACTCTCTTGTCAGCCTTGAATTTCTGCCAAAGAGACGCACGGAGAGCACCTGTTCCCTTTCCGTGGATAACGGTGGCAGAGTGTACACCTGCAATGATGGCGCTGTCGATATATCCGTCAACTAC
Source organism: Clostridia bacterium (assembly GCA_017935805.1). Next base: position 1,496 of record JAGBGV010000133.1, read on the forward strand.
CACCCATGCTTCCTCACCTGTCATGCCGCGCACGTCACATTCCAACTTAAAGCTCTTTGTAACCGCCGCCTTGAACTGGGACTGTATCTTGGCTTTGTTCGCTTTGTCAGCAGATTCAGCATCCTCGATGAGCTTCAGATCCTTGACGTTTACTCGCATCTTAACAGCACCCATCAAAACGTTTACATTGCCGTTCTTGTCGGGATTTTCAACAAGCGTACCCTTTGTACCGAGGTTGCGGTGCTGTATCACGTCGCCCTTTTTCAGTTCACGGGGCAGTACATAATCGTCTTCCCTATCCGCTCCCATAACGGGATTCATTCTGTCGTCATACTCGCGGACTCTCTGTCGGACATTCTTCTTGGCATCGGCAATATATTCACCGGATCTTTCTGAATCCTTCTGCTTTTTAGCCTTTTCAAGCTCTGTTATAACATAATCACTTGTAGCTCTTGCACCGTCAAGCAGTTCCTGTGCTTTTTTGCGCATCTTATCTGCTTCTTTTTCTGCATTTGCAAGGCGCTTTTTCAACTCTGCTTCGGAGTTTTTGCGGTATTCTTCAAATTCTCTGCGGGAACGTTCTGCAGCGTTTTTTTCTTTATCAAGCTGTATTCTTGTTGCTTCGAGCTTTTCTATAACTGCCTCAAAATTCCGTGAGCCTGTATCAACGAATCTCGATGCACGCTTAACAATATCCTCGGGAAGTCCAAGCTTTTCGGAAATCGCAAATGCATTGGATTTACCGGGTGTGCCGATTAGGAGCTTGTAAGTGGGACGAAGTGTGTTTACGTCAAATTCACAGGATGCGTTGACAACACCTTCTGTTTCAATGGCATACGCCTTCAGCTCCGCATAGTGAGTGGTCGCTGCGCAAAGGATTCCGTTTATCCGAGTTTCCTCAAGTATTGCCATGGCAAGCGCTGCACCTTCAACGGGGTCAGTACCCGAGCCAAGCTCATCAAACAACACAAGGGAATTTTCCGTCATGCTGTTTATTATTGAAACGATACCCTTCATATGAGAGGAGAAGGTGGAGAGAGACTGTTCAATGCTCTGCTCGTCTCCTATATCGGAGAAGATCTCGTCAAACACACCCACAACGGACGTATCCTCTGCGGGAATATGAAGTCCTGCCTGTGTCATGAGGGCAAACAGTCCGATCGTTTTCAGCGTTACAGTCTTACCACCGGTGTTCGGTCCTGTGATAACGAGCATTTTGTAGTCTCTGCCGAGGGTAACAGTTATCGGAACCACAGTTTTTTTATCAAGTAACGGATGACGTGCGCGGTAAAGCTCGATTACCTTCTTGTCGGATATCTTCGGGGCGGTCGCGTCCATTTTATATGACAGATCCGCGCAAGCGAAGATAAATGCAAGCTCTGTTATGTTGAGGTAGTCAAGCTCGATGGAACGGGCAGACACAGCAACTCCTGCCGACAGATCACGCAGAATACGCTCGATCTCGTGAGCCTCCTTGCTCTCCAGTTCACGAAGCTCGTTATTTGCTTCAACCACTGCCATGGGCTCAATAAAGAGTGTCGCGCCAGACTGGGATGTGTCGTGAATTAGCCCCTTTACCTCATTTCTGTACTCCGCCTTAACGGGGATAACAAATCTTCCCCCACGGGTGGTTACGATATTTTCCTGAAGATATTTCGACTGACAGGATACGTACTTCTGAATAATATCCTTGATCTTATTGTCAGTCGCACGTTTTTTGCGTCTGATATTTGCAAGCTCCGGACTAGCCTCGTCAGCCACAAAATCCTCCGCAATAATTGAGCGGGTGATCTTTTCCTCAAGATGTCTGTTGGGGGTAAGTCTCTCAAATATCTCTGCAAGAGTCGTGTCTGGAGTCTTGTCGCTTTTTATATAGTCAAGCAGAGTTCTCGATGTGCGAAGTACCGCTGCACAGTCAAGAAGCTCGCGAAGAGACAAGACAGCGTCCTTTTCTGCTCTTTCAAGACTTGCTCGGATGTCCTTAACCTTGCCGAACGAGGGTTGTCCCTTCATTCCCACAAGAGTCTTTGCATCCGTTGTTCTCTGCTGCATCAGCCGTACCTTTTCTATATCCGATGACGGCTTCAGTCGCAAAGCAAGCTCTGCCGCGCCTTCAGTCTGTGCAATGTCGGCAAGCTCGGCAAGGATCTTATCAAATTCAAGTGTATATAATGCTTTACTGTTCATTTTTACCTCTGTTCACTCACGTCGCGCAGGAAAAATTCACTTGGCGCGTGAGTTTATGTCAAGAAATAAGTTATTGATTTATTATTTAGCGCGTGGTATCCTATAAACAGAAACAGCGCTGATTCACATTTTTATGAAACGAGGAACTACTAATGTTACCGATTGCTGAAATTATACGAAACAAGCGACGAGAGAAGAATGTCACGCAGGATGAGCTTGCGCAGGCTCTTGGCGTTACATTTCAGTCCGTCAGCCGATGGGAAACCGGCGTTGCCTACCCCGACATTGAGCTTCTCCCAAGTATTGCCCTGTTTTTTGGAATAACAACCGACGAGCTGTTTGGCGCTAACGAGGAAGCAAGACGGGCGGAACGAGAGAAGTATTTTGAAATTCTAAAAACTTCCGAAGATTCAAAATTGCTGTTTGAAATTGCCACTAAAGCTTGGGCAGAATTTCCGAATGAGTATTTCTTTGCACTTATGATATGCAAACAGTTGGTTTATGGAAATGTGCTGCCACGCGAAGAAGCCCTTCCACTATTTCGTAAGTTGTGCGAAAAAATGCTGAACGAAAACACGGACCTATACTATCGCACCAGAGCCATACAACTTATATTTTTGTATGAAGATGATGATGCACTTCACGAAAACTGGTATAAGTATGTCAGCGGATTCCAGACACCATCTCAACTTATGGAAAGAAGATACAACTATCGCAATGAAATCTATAATGTAAACCGCCAGAAACAGCGGAATTTGTTGTTCAATCTTGGCTACTCATTCCGTTGTGACTTCAGAAAGCGCCAACATACAGACTCTGATGATATGATGACATTATTCGATCCACACTCAACCATTGACGGTCAAAAAGTTATACTGAACATAATTGACGTGTTGAGAGATCCTGCAGTAGAGGTTGATGCATGGATTGCACACCGTGCATTTGCATATCTTCGTCTATCAAGCGCTTATTTTTTGACTGGTCAAAAAGATGATGGATACACAGCGCTTGAAAAATCAATTTCATTGTATGAAACAATGTTTCGACTTCCGCCGGATCTTCAATTATCCTATAACTCTCCTGTGCTCGACCTTTGGACAGTATCTCGATTAACAAATTTTGATCCCGACGATGTTCAGGATGAGCTTTGTCTGAAAATCAGGTACAGAGAAACTTTTGAGTGTATCGAAAACTGGTTCAACGACGTTCGTGGCGAAGAACAGTTCAAGTCATACATTACTCGTATCAAAAAATACAAGCCCGATGGGTACGACGAATACCTTAAAGACTACTCCTCAAAAGACCTGCCTAATAAAGTCAAATAAATACGTACGGGCAAACTTTGTTCGTCAGCGGGAGATCACAGATCTCCCCTACGTTTTTTAGCGCTTGTTTGTTGGGTCTTTTTTACGTTTTTATCTTTTTGTAGTATTCAAGTGAGGAGAATCCGTGCTCGAGATGGTTAAGAAGATATCTTTCGCACACCACTGCAAACAGCGAAAGTTCCGTTTTGTCAAGTGTGAAAGACAGAAAACGCTTCAAAGACGCCGTCTCGATATAACGCAGTGCCGCGAGAACAGACGGGGATACACGGATCATTATCTTCGCGCCCTCGTCCATTAAGTATTCCGGGTCACTTTCAACGAGTGTTCTGCACTTTTTGCACAGCATTCTGCCGTTCATAACGTCAATGGTGGAGTCCTCGTTCAGCTCGCGTCCGCATTTTCCGCAGCCGGAAAGATCGGGCATAAATCCCTCCTGCACAGCCGCACGGAACTCAAAGGCACCCTTGATCTGCTCCAGCGGCAGCTTGTCCATGTTAGCAATTGCGTAAAGAGTGTTGAGAATAAGCTGTAAGAGCTCGGGATCCTCAACCGACTCGGGCGCAAGATCACACGCCACATCGCACACATAGTTGGCAAGCGCCAGCTTTTCGAAATCATATCGAATATTCATGAAGTTCTCGATATAAAACGCATCGCGGATGTAGTAGAAGTTGCCTTTTTTGCGAAGCAGGAACGTGCTGTATGAGAAAAGCTGAGTGGATGCGGCGTACTTATTTCGCAGACTTGATACGCCCTTACCGTTTATGGTGATCCGTCCAAGCTGTGAGGTGAGTAAGGTTATGACCTTGTCCGCCTCTCCTGTTTTCGTCTCGCGAATGACAAGACCGTCAACTTCGATGTCTTCCATCTGTTATCTCCGATTTATTCAATATCTTCGGGCTTGAAGCCGAAATTGTTAAGGCTGAGCTGGTTGTCTCTCCATTTCTCCTTGACCTTTACCCACAGGTTGAGGTACACCTTGATGCCGAAGAAAGCTTCCATATCTTCTCTTGCGAAAGTTCCGATCTTCTTAAGCATTGCGCCGTTTTTGCCGACAATGATACCCTTGTGAGACTGCTTTTCACAATAGATCTCTGCACGGATGCGGATCATTTCGTCGTCTTCTGTGAAGTCCTCGATGACAACTGCTGTTCCGTGAGGGATCTCGTCAGACATGGTGCGAAGTATCTTCTCGCGGATTATCTCGGCTGCAATCTGACGCTCGGGCTGGTCTGTGAGGCTGTCGGAATCAAACATCCAGTCGCTTTCATACAGGAACTGTGATGCCTCCTCAAGTACTTCTTCGACATTTTTTCCGGATTCAGCACAGGTGGGCACTACCGCATCAAAATCGTGAAGCGCGGCATAGCCTGCAATTGTTTTCGCCAGCTTCTCGCGGTTAACAAGGTCGATCTTGTTCAGCACAAGAATAGAGGGCAGCTCCAGCTTCTTTATCTGACCGATAAGGTTCTTTTCGATCTCTCCCGCAGGATATCCCGCTTCCGCAATGAGAATTACCGCGTCAGCCGAGCCAACAGAAGCGCGAACTGATTTCATCATGAATTCGCCCAGCTTATTTTTTGCCTTATGCACACCGGGAGTGTCGATAAAAACGAACTGATCCTCACCCTTTGTGAGAATGCCCGCGATACGGTTTC
>JAGBGV010000134.1 GCA_017935805.1 Clostridia bacterium
ATATTATCGCTGTTGATAGTTTATCCCTGCAAATTAATGAAGGGGAGCTATTTGCACTACTCGGTGTAAACGGCGCGGGAAAAACGACCACAATAAAAATGCTGTCGTGCCTGACAAAGCCAACAAGTGGGGATGCATACCTGCTTGGCTATAGCATTACTGAAAACAGCACGGCGGTCAAATCTGTTATAGCCGTGTCGCCGCAGGAAACAGCCGTGGCTCCGGGACTGACCGTGAAAGAGAATCTTGAGCTCATGTGCGGAGTTTATGGCTTTGCAAAGGAGATATGGGGCACAAAAATTGGCGAGCTCACATCACTTCTCGGCTTGGAGGGCGTGTCCGGCAAAAAGGCAGGGAAGCTGTCAGGCGGATACAAAAGACGGTTAAGTATAGCAATGGCACTTATAAGCGAGCCGAAGATCTTGTTCCTTGACGAGCCGACGCTGGGACTTGACGTTCTTGCAAGAAGTGACCTGTGGGATATAATCCGTGCGCTCAAGGGCAGGGTCACTATTATTCTGACCACTCACTACATGGAGGAGGCAGAGGAACTTTCCGATCGGGTGGCAATAATGAAGAACGGCAGGCTGCTTATCTGCGATACTGCTGAGAGAATCAAGCAGGTTGCGGGAACGGATACCTTTGAGCGAGCATTTGTCAGAATAGTAAAGGAGGGCGTGGAATGAGAATGCTAACTTTTGCCGGCAGAAACACGAAAGAGATACTAAGAGATCCGCTTAATCTGTTCTTCGGACTTGGTTTTCCACTTGTGCTGATCTTTCTGCTTAGTGCTATTCAGGCGAATATTCCGGTAGCTTTGTTTGAGATTCAGCATCTTACCCCGGGCATTACCGTGTTTGGACTGTCATTTATGACTTTATTTTCCTCCGTAATAATTGCAAAAGACAGAGGAAGCGCATTGCTTCAAAGATTGTACACAACGCCTCTGACCCCTGTTGATTTCATCCTCGGATATACCTTGCCGATCATTCCCATCGCTGTGGCACAAAGTATCGTTTGCTACATTGCAGCAGTAATTCTCGGGCTTGAGGTCACTATCAACATCCTGTATGCTGTGCTTCTCATCATTCCTGTATCGATCCTCTTTATTGCTCTTGGACTGTTGTTCGGAAGTATTCTTAATGACAAGCAGGTTGGCGGGATATGCGGTGCACTATTAACAAATCTTTCGGCTTGGCTGTCGGGCATCTGGTTTGATCTTGAGCTTGTCGGCGGTGCATTCAAGAAGATAGCATACGCGCTCCCATTTGTCCATGCGGTAGAGATAGAGCGCGCGGTGCTGGCAGGTAATTTTGCCGATATTTTTCCGCATCTGTGGTGGGTGCTCGGATACGCGGCTATCGCACTTGCGGCGGCTGTCTTGTTATTCTTGCGCCAAATGAAAAAATAGTAACAAACGAATCAATATGACATACCAAAAAAGCAGCCGCCTCGTATATTGAAGCGACTGCTTATGTATTTTATTGTATTATTTCTTTTTCTTTCTGAGATCAAGCAGCTTGATGATTACCGGGCTGAGTACGATGTTCATTACGATCTCAAAAATGAAGTTTGCCATTGCAAATCCAATGAACAGAGCCATGCCTGTATCTGTGCTTCCGGCTGCACCGGCGATTTCCGCATCATGAGGAAGGAAGAAAATCAAACATCCGAGCAGGAACACACCTGTGTTTACTACAGGGCAAATAAGAGATGAAGTAATTACTGCTACATAGTGATTCCACTTGCCCATCAGCTTGTAAATGAGACCTGCTGCAAGTCCGCAAAGGCTACCCTTGGCAAGTACGGTGATAAATGTACCAACCACACTAAACGCCATAAACAGAGCAGCACCGCCGCTTGCGATGACAACTATTCCGAATACAAGTCCGAGCCAAGCACCGACTGCAGGACCGCATAACACGGCACCGATAACGATCGGAATCAGCGCAACTGCTGTGGAAAACGGACCGAAAAATGCGGTGAATGTTGCAAGTAATTGCAGAATTACCACCATCGCGGTCATTATCGCTCCGAGCACCATGGTCTCGGTCGACATTTTTTTTGTGGTTTTTGCTTTCATAAAAGATCCTCCTTGCTGTCGTCCGACAAAGCGGTACAACGCATAAAAATTTATATTGACTCCTGTGGAGTAATATACTAGTTGTTTTTCTTATATATAATATTGAGCCCTTTCAGCACCATGTGCTCGTCAAGGATGATGTCATGATCGCAGTAATCAATTATAGTGGATGAAAGTCCTCCGGTTGCGAAAACAGGTAGCTTTTCACCTGCCTCACGGTTGAATCTGTCAATCATTCCGTCAATCATTGAGGCATTTCCGAAAACCACACCTGCTCTCATGCAGTCTGCAGTATTTTTGCCAATGACTGATTCCGGAGCTTCAAGACTGACCTGAGGAAGCTGTGCGGTGCCTTCTGACAAGGCTTTGAGTCCCATGAGCACACCGGGTATAATTGATACTCCGATGAACGTGCCTCGCTTGTCGATAACCATCATTTTTGTGGCGGTGCCCATGTCAATAATAAGCGCGGGACTGCCGTATATATGATGCGCCGCAACACAAGCACAAATAATATCCGACCCTACAGATGCAGGGTTATCGCAGTGGATGTTTATACCTGTCTTTACTCCAGGTCCAACAACAAGCGGCTTAACTCCGTAGACAAAGCTGACGGCCCTCTTCATAACAGAGTTGAGGGGCGGAACCACAGATGAGATTATCGCACCGCTTATTTCACTTCGCTCGATATTATATAGCGAGAGTGTATGCATGAGAAGACTTGCGTATTCGTCAGCAGTTTTCTTTGCATCAGTTGAGATGCGTGCGACAAATCTGAGGCGGTCATCATCAAATCCGCCAAGTGTTATATTGGTGTTGCCGATATCTATCGCAAGGATCATTGCACATCTTACCCCCACTCACATATTTCGATTAATTATATCACCATTTTTTATAAATTGCAATATGTTGAGAAGATATCGCGAAATCATCATTTTCAAACAAATATATCGGTCAGTTCAGATACAAGCTTGGTCCTGCAATGATTGGCTATTTTGTGCTGATCGTGCTCACTATTATTTGCTTTATTATGATGGCAAATTCACCTCTTTTGAAGGTGTCCGGCTTTGGCGAATCTGATACGGCAACATTTTCTGAGCTTGTTGAAAGCGAGGACATGAAGCCCCTTGATACTATCAGCTCTGTGATTAGTATTGTTGCAGTTGTACTGCTTCTTCTTCCATTCATTCCGAAGCTCAGACTCAATGCAGCTCAAATGATTCTTGCCAGATTCTGCTATATATGGAATGTATTTTGGGGCATCCTTTTCTGGGCAGACTATGCAGATAAGGCTGATAGTGTATGGTATAGTGGATTAAAATTCGGACCCACTTTCGGACTTATTATGGTTCTTATTCTTTCTATTGGTCTTTTAGTATACTCCTTCATTCTCTCCCGTCAGAATAAAAAGTACGTTAAGTCAAAGAAACAGAGAGCACCCCGGCCTCAGATGCATTAATAATTCAAAGCCTTCTCAAATTGAGGGGGCTTTTTTCGCTAAATGTGAAAATATTATGAATTTTATTCGAATTTTATCATTGACAACAGATATCAAGCATGGTATAATAATGTCATAGAATGCATGGGGATATATGCACGATTTGTATAGAATATTCCATATTATGCATTAATTTATAAATAAACTTTCGTTATTGGAGGATATATGGCAGCTTTTTGGGATGAACTCAAAACAAAGGTGTCTGACACTGCAAACAGTGCGGTAAATAAAGCAAACGAACTCGCAGAGGTATCAAGACTTAACGGTCTCGTGGCTGAAGAGGATAAGAAGATCAAAAATTTGTATTACCAGATCGGTAAGGCATATGTTGCACAGTGCGGTTCAAATCCCGCTCCCGAGTTTGCTGAGCTTGTTGGCGCAGTTATCGAATCCGGCAGAGCTATGAAGGACTATAAGGACCAGATCAACGCACTCAAGGGGATCAGAATTTGCGAAAAGTGCGGTGCTGAGGTAGCAAAGGGTGTTAATTTCTGTAACACATGCGGAAATCAAATGCCTGTTGTTCCTGAATATGATGAAACAAAGTTTGACAAATGTCCCGGATGCGGTGCGCTTGTTGAAAAGGGCATGCGCTTCTGCACAACATGCGGTAAACCGATGGATGCTGCTCCTGCTGCACCTGCCGGCAAATTTTGTCAGAACTGCGGCGCTGCTGTTGAACCCGACGCTTCTTTCTGCTGCGAATGCGGCGCAAAGTACCAGGGATAAGCACCTGAACAT
>JAGBGV010000018.1 GCA_017935805.1 Clostridia bacterium
CATGATGTCATAAAGCTCCTTATCATCGAGCTTATTGATGGAAGAAAGGCCCTTAGCGTTGATCTCACCGTGGCTTCTGTGGGAACCGAAGGTGAAGTCGTTGATGTCGAGGCAGTAAGCCTGACCAACTGCGGATGCTTCCTGACCGATGGAAAGGTGAGCAGGGCCGGGGTTGTTGTACTTAACACCGTTGTACTCGGACTTTACTTTGATCTCATTGAGCATTGTCTCAAACTCACGAATGGTTCTCATATCGTGATAAATGCGCATGAAATCTTCCTTGGAATAGATCTTCTTTTCTTCAGCCAGTGTCTTGTTGTAACGGCACATGGGAATGCTCTGGAACTCAACATAACCGGGCTGGAAAACTTTACCGGGATCTACATATTGACTCTTAGGCATGGTTGTATATCTCCTTATATGTTTTATTATTTTATTTCTGTATTATTTGCTTACTCGATGGTAAACATTGCCTCGCGGATTACTTCGCAAACTGTGGGATGAGGGAATACGATCTTCTGTACATCCTTTACTCTCTGACGTCTTGCTACCATTGCAGCCGCGCCGTAGATGATCTCGGATGCGTAAGAACCGATCATACGTACGCCGAGGATCTCCTTGTGTTCCTTACCGTATACGATCTTAACAATACCGTCGCCGCCTTCGTTTTCAGCGATATATCTGCCGCTGTAACGGAGGCTGAGTGTTACCTCTTCAGCTTCGATGCCTGCCTTCTTTGCAGACTCAACTGTCTCACCGACTACACCAACCTCAGGATTTGTGTAGATAACGGAAGGAATGGAACGGTAGTCCACTGCGTCCTTCTTGCCGAGCATATCGCTTACAGCAACTTCGCCTTCACGGTAAGCAGTGTGAGCAAGCATGAACTTGCCGTTTACGTCGCCTGCTGCCCAGATGCCGGGAACAGAGGTACGGCACTGATCATCAGTAACAACTGCGCCGCGGTTGAGCTGTACGCCGATCTCTTCAAGACCGATGCCCTGTGTACGAGCGCGACGACCTGTGGATACGAGAACGAGATCACATTCGATCTTTTCGATCTTGCCGTCCTTTTCGTATTCAACAACGCCTGCGCCGGGCTTTCCGTTTACAGATGCAACCTTTGCGCCGAGGATGAACTTAACGCCGCGCTTAGCGTAGTTCTTTTCGAGAATGGAGGAAATTTCCTTTTCTGTAGGACCTGCGATCTTATCGAGCATTTCGATAACAGTTACTTCGCTTCCTACGGAGTTGTAGTAAGATGCCATTTCAAGACCGATAACGCCGCCACCTACAACAACAACTCTCTTTGCAAGAGTACGGAGATCGAGGATTTCACGGTTTGTAACTGCAAGACCTGCAGCATAAGAATCACGGAGACCGGGAATCGGAGGAACAACTGCCTCTGAACCTGTACAAACGAGAAGCTTTGCAGCCTTGTATGTGTTACCACCGCATTCAACGGAGAAGCCGTCAGCATCCTTGCCTGTGATCTTTGCTGTTGCATTAACTACTGTAACACCTGCAGCCTTCATCTTTGCAGCAACGCCGGATACGAGAGTCTTAACTACCTTATCCTTGCGGTCAACAACCTTTGCGTGATCGATCTGCGCACCTGTTGTAGTAACGCCGTACTTATCGCCGTGGTTAGCGTAATCGTAAATCTTTGCGGAGTAAAGAAGAGTCTTTGTGGGAATGCAGCCTTCGTTGAGGCAAACACCGCCAAGCGCTCTTTCTTCGCAAACGAGAGTTTTAAGTCCGCTGTGAGCCGCACGTTCAGCCGCATTGTAACCGCCGGGGCCGCCACCGAGGACTATAAGATCAAATTTTTCCATAATCTATCTCCTTTTTCTTACTTTGCAAGAAGCAGATCAAAGTTTTCAAGTGCTGCGCAAAGCTCCTTCAGGAACTTAGCAGCGGGTGCACCGTCAACTGCTCTGTGGTCGAATGTAAGAGAGAGACCCATTGCGGGATATACCTTACCGTCAGCACCGAGCTTGTTGGTTGTGCAGCATACGCCGAGGATAGCTGTCTGCGGAGGATTGATAACGGGAGTGAAGCTTTCAATACCCATAGAGCCGAGGTTGGAAACTGTAAAGCTGCCGCCGTTCATTTCGTCGGGAGTAAGCTTGCCTTCGCGAGCCTTGCCTGCAGCTTCCTTAGTCTTTGCAGCGATCTGGGCAAGTGTGAGCTTTTCTGCACCGAAGATTACGGGAACGAGGAGACCGCGGTCTGTATCAACTGCCATGCCTACGTTAGCATGCTTGAACTTGCGGAACTTATTGTCAACAAGGTTTGCGTTGATCTCGGGATAGTTCGGAAGCACGCGTGCTACAGCATAAAGGATCATATCGTTGATAGTGATCTTGCCGAGTCCGAGAGCTTCTGCGCCTGCCTTCAGCTTGTTTCTGTACTCGAGAAGAGCTGTTGCATTGAAGGAAGAATTGAGAGTAAGCTGTGCCATCTCGGAGAGAGAAGAATGCATAGCCTTTGCGATAACCTTGCGAACATTGGACATGGGTTCTTCGTCGTATGCGCGGAAGTCGTCTGCCTCTACCATAACAGGAGCTGCAGCTACTGTAGCAGGAGCTTCTTCCTTTGCCTCTTCGATAACGAGAGTGCCTGCGAGGAATGCTTCAACTGCATCGGTTGTTGCAATGAAGCCTTCGTCAAGAGCCTTGTTGATATCGCGCTCAATGATTCTGCCGTGAGGACCTGTGGGAACTACCTTGGTCATGTCAACACCGGTCTGGAGAGCCAGCTTCTTTGCTCTGGGGGAGATGAATACTCTCTCGCCGTTTGATTCGGATACTGTTGCAACCGCTTCAGCCTTGGGAGCCTCTTCCTTTGCTTCCTCTGCTGCGGGAGCTGCTTCTTCAGTAGCACCGCCTGCATTGAGAAGTGCGGAAATATCCTCGCCAGCTTCGCCGATGATGCAAACAGGCTTAAGGCAGTCAACAATGTCGCCTTCTTCAGCAAAGGAGTGAAGGATCACGCCGCTGAGCTGTGAGGGTTCATCGAAAGCGGACTTGTCTGTCTCATAAGAGAAGAGGATATCGCCTTCCTTAACCTCATCTCCGACCTTTTTGTGCCACGTCGTTACGATGCAGGACTCAACGCTCTGACCCTGACGGGGCATGAGGACAAAATTTGCCATAAAAATCTTCCTTTCGTATGTATATTATTTTTTATTGTTCACTTTGTGATACATCAATGATACGCACATTCTTTTCTGCCGCCGCATCGAGAAGCTCTTTGGGAAGCGGCTGACTTGTAATCAGCACGTCCGCATCATCAAATGTTGCAAATGTATAGGGCAGCGACTTATCCACCTTGGATGCGTCCATAAGGATGACTACCAGCCGCGCTTTTTCAACTACGATACGCTTCAACTCACATTCGCTGAAGTTACCTACGGTGAATCCGCTTCGGAGAGACAGCCCTGAGGGGGAGAGAAAAGCGATGTCGATGTTGATGTCCGCCAAAAACCGTGTCGCCTGGAGACCTGTTATCGTCTGGTTATCGCTGTCAAGACGTCCGCCGACTATGTTAACGATCGGCATTCCGATCTTGCAAAGCTCAATGGCAGCCGCCGGGTCCGTTGTGGTAAATGAAAAACGCTCGTTTGGAACGCATTTCACAAGCTGCTGAAGAGTTGAGCCCGAGTCGATGAATATGGATCGTCCGGTCTCAAGAAATTCAGCCGCACGGGCAGCGATCGCCTCTTTTGAATGAACATTCTTGTGAAGTCGGCTGACGATGGATCCGTCCGTCTGATTTGTGATGAACTTCATGCTCCTTGCACCGCCGCGCACCTTTATAGCCTCATGCTCGCGCTCGAAATACTCGATATCGCGACGCAAGGTCATGCCGGACACATCGGGGAACATTTCCTCAAGCTCTTTGATCGATACAAATGGCTTTGATTGGAGAAGGGCATGTATCTGTTCACGCCGTTCGTTGTACAATTTCTCATCTCCCTTACAAGATACTCGTAATAATCAAAATTCCGTTTTACGGGGGATAAACAATAGTTTTGCAATATAACACTTTGCATGATATATTTTAACAAAAAAATGTGAAAATGTCAACTATAAAAGGTAAAATAGTGGATTGAAATCAAAGATATATTCCTATTTTATATAAAACAAAAGCGACGCCTCCGTTTGAAGCGCCGCCCTAAATTCAGGAATATTCTCTTTCGTAATAACGTGCAAAACAAAGTCCGAGATTTGTGTGTCGTCCGAGAGAATTCAGCCCTCGGTCGATATATTCCCACGATTCCTTGTACCCGTTCATAACGGAAAAATCCGATGAAGAAATGTAAGTAATGAATCCGTTTACATCATTTCTGTATTTCTTCGCGAAAAGATATGCGTTGTGTCCCTTTTCATCATTACTGCAGTTGAGTTTGCCGTACAGCACATGATCAAGATTGCAGGACATATAGTAAATGTGATACGGGATGGTTTTCAGCATATGTGTACATCCCGAAAGCGCCTTGATGTTAGCACATTTCTGACGGTTTCTCGACACTATAGCATCCCGGTTCTTTGCCTTTATCTCTCTTTCGCTGTAGTGTATTTTCTTGAGAGATCTGTCCTCTATCACCCGCTCATCGGGAATGAAAGCACCGTCAGTATCAACTATGTGGATGATCTCGGAAAAGTCCTTTACCGTATAGTGGTTTTGTGTTGCGTACCCGCGGATAGCCTTGCCAACCCTTGCCACTACTCGGTTCTCACCTACGCCGCGCTCCGTGGTAATATCGCACCGCATTATCTCAACATGAACGGTGTATTTGTCAAATATCTTCTCCAGCATGACACCGAGAGCTTCGTCATCGGTAGGCCCTTCAACTATCACAAAAACGACCTTCTTACGAGCCATAAAGCTCACCCGCCTCTCGGAACGCAAGCGCTATCTCTGAATTATGGGTAGGCTCATACACAGGCTCGTTCTGTTCCCCGAGGATGATATCGCGGTAGTAGAAATCGCGAAGATTATTGTTAGTCTTAACATTACTGAATCTGATGTATCTGTGTGCAGGATTAGTGGTAGTGAACGCCACAAAACCCTTGTCAAGTGTCTCAAGAGGACGGAGATTGTGGGATGTGAAAATAAGCTGTCCTCTTCCCTTTTCGGAAATGATGCGCAGTATCTCGCCAAGCAAATACTCGAACACTCCCGCATCAAGCTCGTCTATTGCTACAGTTATGGAATGCTTGTTGTAAACCGCGATAAGCAGCTGAAGAATTGCGATAATCTTTTTGATGCCATCGGACTCATACTGCAAAGGTATCTCGCGGCTTGCTTTATTTGAAACAAGCTGTATTCTCGTGCCAAGTGAGCCGTCGCGGAGCATCTGTGTTCCCATTTCCTTCACATCAATGGACATCCCGGGGATAAGCTGGGGCAGAACTATGTTCATGTTCCCGATCACTCCCCGCACCGAGTCCATAAGGTCATCCGGCACGACCGCTCCGTCGTTCAGAGATACAACAACGCTGCCGTGCTTGCGGCTTCCGATAATCAGCGGCATTGCGTTCAGACTTATTCTGCCTACAGTCGCAGAATCAATGACAAACAGCTCATAATTGCCGTATTTCACAAGGCTGTCAATTACGGACGAATAAGCTTCATCGCGGCAGTTATCACGGATAACGTTAACAAGCTCGCTTGAGAAGATGAACGAACGGGACGTTGCAGCAGAAAGCTTCTTAGCCACGATCAGATCGGTGAAAACGCTCTTGTTCTTGCCGGTGAGGATGTCATACTTTGTCTTTGGTCCGAAGGTATCCTCATTTCGCGTGTCGATGAGCACCTGTTTTATGCCCTTTTTGCCGTCGATCTTGCAGGCGCAGGACAGCACCTCATCAAACAATACTATCTTGTGGTGATCTGCAATTCCGCCGCCATCAGTATTCTGATATGACTCATCCTTTTCCTTGCGGAATGATAGCTCATACTCAACCTTGAATTCAGTATCGTCGTCATCAGGGTCTGTGATCTTCAAAACGTATTTTATATGAGCATAGCTTGAGTCAACATTGATATAATCTGCGTATTTCAGCGGAACAGGCGCACCACAGAGGATATATTTGAACATTGACAAAGCGTCTATCAGCGCGGTTTTGCCCGAACCGTTCTGACCGTACAGACCAACGATGCTTGCGCGGTAGTTCTTGCGGCTGTTAACGAATGACAGCTCCCCTGTCTGCACATTTTTGAAGTTGTTTATCGTAATACTGTCAAGTCTGATAACCGAGTTTTCCATGTGAGCCTCCGTTCTGTGTTTATATATTTATTATAACACGCAGCCCTGTTTTATGTCAACAGACTTTCGCAAAGTTGCACATTTTGTTTCGAATTTGTTTTGGAACAAGTTAAAAGAGACCACGCGGGCCTCTTTTGTTGTATTCACTTATGCGGTGATCTTCACGCGGTATGCAATCTTTCCATCCTCAAGCACCGCATCAACATCGTCTCCCGCCTTTACTTCTCCGCGAAGCATCGCCTCGGAAAAAGAATCCTCAACGCGGCGAACAATAGCACGGCGAAGCGGTCTTGCGCCATACACAGGATCAAATCCTTCTTTGGCAAGAGATGCAACCACCTCATCGCTGAAGCTGATCTTTATTCCGATATCAGAAATGCGCTTTTCAACCTCCGAGAGCATGATGCGGGCGATCTTTCCGATATCCTCATCGGTCAGCTTGTTGAAGATGATCGTCTCGTCCACGCGGTTAATGAACTCAGGTTTGAATGTGTGCTTTAGGGCATCCGTCACCGCTGCTTTGATCTTATCCTGCTCCTCCCCTGCTTTTGACACGTCGGCAAATCCAAGTCTCTTCTGCTCTGTTATACTGCCTGCACCAACATTCGAGGTCATGATTATGATGGTATTCTTAAAATCCACCCGTCTGCCCTGGGCATCGGTGAGTATTCCGTCCTCAAGAATCTGAAGCAAGATATTGAACACGTCGGGATGTGCCTTTTCTATCTCATCAAACAGCACTACAGAGTACGGTCTGCGGCGTATCTTCTCGGTAAGCTGACCACCCTCGTCAAATCCAACATATCCCGGAGGAGAGCCGATCATCTTTGACACGCTGTGCTTCTCCATGTACTCGGACATATCCACGCGGATCATGGCGTTCTGATCTCCGAACAATACATCTGCCAAAACCTTGGACAGCTCCGTTTTACCGACACCTGTAGGACCGAGGAAAATAAACGAGCCTATTGGGCGGCGAGGGTCCTTCAGTCCCATTCTGCCGCGACGGATGGCACGGGATACAGCCTCTACCGCCTCGTCCTGCCCAATCACACGTTCCTTCAGGATCTTATCAAGATTGATCAGTCTCTCCCCCTCCTCGTCAGCCAGTTTCTTTACCGGAATCCCCGTCCAGCCGGTGACTATATCCGCGATATCATCCTCCGTGATAGTCAAAGTACCGCCCGGTTTTCCCGGTATCGGTTTCTTTCCTTCAAGCTCCTCAGCAAGCCTCTTTTCCTCGTCTCGGAGTTTTGCCGCACCCTCGTAGTCCTCGCCGAGAATCGCCTCTTCCTTTTCAGCCGTAACGGATTTCAGCTTTGCTTCCAGCACTCGCACCTCCTCAGGCGGTGTAAACGATGCAATACGCTTTTTGCTCGCTGCCTCATCTATAAGGTCGATCGCCTTGTCGGGAAGATATCTGTCGCTGATGTATCTGACAGACAGTCCTACAGCCGCCTTGATAGCGTCATCACATATCTTCAGTTTGTGATGTGCCTCGTATTTGTCGCGAAGTCCGAAAAGTATCTGTTCCGCTTCCTCGGGTGTAGGCACGCCCACAAGCACAGACTGAAAACGTCTCTCAAGTGCCGCATCCTTTTCGATGTGCCGTCTGTATTCGTCAATAGTGGTCGCGCCAATAACCTGCATTTCTCCTCTCGCGAGAGCAGGCTTAATGATATTTGCCGCGTCAACAGCACCTTCAGCACCGCCCGCACCGATTATTGTGTGTATCTCGTCAATAAACAGAATGATCTGGCGGTTTTTCGACACCTCCTGCATTACATTCTTCATCCGTTCTTCAAACTCGCCTCGGTATTTGGCTCCTGCGATCATAGCGGAAATATCAAGGGTAACGATCACCTTATCACGAAGAGTATCAGGTACACCTCCGTCAACGATACGCTGGGCAAGTCCTTCAACAACTGCTGTTTTACCCACCCCGGGTTCACCGATAAGGCAGGGATTGTTCTTTGTACGGCGGGAAAGTATCTGTATCACCCTACCCGTTTCGTTGTCTCGCCCGATAATTGGGTCGATCTTCCCCTCCTTCGCCATCTTGCAGAGATTCCTGCCGTACTGCGTCAAAGTAGGTGCATCCCGAAGTCCTTCGTCAGGTTTCCTTGAGCTGCCATGTGACTCTTTGTCCACAGGTGTTGCGCCGAAATATGACATAACATCCCGCTTTATATCTGCAGATGACGCCCCCTGCTCTGAAATGAGCCGCAGAGCAAAGCATTCCGATTCATCGCACATTGCAAGAAGCATATGCTCTGTTCCGATGTAGCCGTGACCCATTCCAACCGCAATGGTGGCAGATGACTCGATGATCTTTTTGGTTCTCGGGGTAATGTCAGCCGCAGTAAGAATTGTAGGTTGCCCAAAACCCACGTTTGTGCCGATCACCTGCTTTGTTTTTTCATATGTTACACCGCGTTCTTCAAGCACCCGCGAGGCAATACCCTCTTTCTCGGAGAGCAGTCCCAAGAGCAAATGCTCACTTCCGACACAGTTGTGACCCATTTCGGAAGCAAGATACAGTGCGCAGTTAAGTGCATTTGGAGCTTTTTTTGTAAATCCAATGTTCATTACACTCTACCTCCCGATCAATTCTTTATTCCTATCAGTATATTCTCAATTTCTCTATTATTATTCACTGATTTGAGCTTTTGTCAGCCTTGTCTCTTCAAGTTTTTTCCACACAATAATATCAACCAATAAAGCAAAAAAGAGACTGTATTAGTCTCTTCTTTGCAGCTACTGTGCAATAGATTTGTTGTACTCCTCCGACAGTCTGCGCCATGTTTCACGGTCTGCCTCACCTGTCACCGGGAGTCCGTTTATCCTCTGAAAATACCGCACCGCCTCGACCGTTTCTCTGCCGTAAACACCTGACACAGGTACTGTGGGGTAATCGTAATTCAGCCGTAGCGCGCCGAGTATCACCTGCAGTATCATGATAACGTCACTTCTCTCGCCGGTTCGGTTCACATGGTACGGATCCCGCGGTATCGGATAAATGTAGACCGGCGCACGTGCTCTCACCTCATCGTCATGCAACGCTACTACGGTATCCCAAGTCAACAAGTCTACCACACCCGTTTCCGGCAGATCATTTGTGCCTTGGAAATATCTCACCGCAGCCTCGGTTGATGGATCATACGCACCGTTCACGCTGACTCTCAAGCTCTCGTCATCATATGCAAACGACAAATACCGCAGCATCCGCTGAATCTGTTCTATCCTTGTTCTATCACTTGAAACATCAATAAACATCGTCACACCTCACTCCCCTAAATTGCCTCCGAACTGTCCGCGAGTTCCGTAGTCCCCATCAACGATAGTTCGGTAAGTGTTTGCTACAGAATCCCATGTGGAAGCCCCTGTTACCCCGGTTTCCGGCAATCCGAATATCCTTTGATAAACCCGGACTGCATCTCTCGTTCTCACGCCGTACACCCCGTCAACATTCAGCTTGGGGATCTCCGTGTAAACATCCGATATACGGTTCAGATAGTTCTGCAAGGCGGTAACATATTCACCTCTTGAGCCAACCCGTAAAGGTGATCCCGGATATGGCAAGGTAGTTGACGTAAAATACCCCTCGGGCAATGAATCAAGCAGAATACGGTATGTGTCGTATATCTGCTGCCATGTTGTCTCGTCCACCACTCCCGTTACGGGCAGTCCGCTGTCATACTGGAAGTCCTCTACAGCGCCGCGGGTAGTGCCGCCGAATATTCCGTCTATCGTAACAGGTCTCACAGAATCAGAGAAAAATGAAATCACCGCGAGCAAATACTGAAGCTCACGCACGGCAATTCCCGTATCACCGAACTCAAGATCTCCTCCGAACAAAAGAGTCACGTCCTCAGCAGGTATCCCCTCGGAGCTTACATCAGTCAGCCGTTTTACAGCAGAATATATCCGTGAGATAGCGTACCACGTTGCCCTGCCTACAACTCCGTCGGGTGAAAGATCAAACTGCTCCTGAAACGCACGGACTGCATCTTCTGTATCCGCCGCAAAAACTCCCGTCGGGTCGCTGATTTTCGGGATGATCGGGAAATTCTTCGATATTCTGTTCAGCCGCGTCTGAATCAGCTTTACTTCGTCGCTGACAGTACCAAGTCGCAGTGGTGTTCCGGGATATGATTCGATCACACCCACGATAGGCGCGTTTTCCACGATGTCTATGTCGTCGTTATAGTAATATTGCAGTATCTCATATGGCACAAGTCCGTCCTCCGCGAGAGATACGCTTCCCCACTGAGAGAGTCCGTTACACTGTACCTCGATCCCATCGCAATACAAGGCAAACAGCGGTTCAACAGAGCCACGCCTGCGAATATAGGAATCAAAAATATCGTCCACTATCTGCGAAATGTTCTCGAAGATATCACGTCCGTACACAAATGACTGATCTATAGTGGTGGAGTTAGTGATATCGAAATCGTAGCCGCGGCTTCTGTAGTATTCGGTGTAAATTCGGTTGAGCGCAAAGCTTATCTGAGCATAGATGTTCGCCCGAAGTGCACTTTCCGGCCATGTGGGGTATATCTCACTTGACGCCACGTTTTTTATGTAATCCACAAACGGAACTGTCACATTCCGCGCTGATTCATTGGGGCGTCCGAGATGGACCGTAACAGTCTCAGGGATCACAGGCAGCAATACTCCGTTATTCATCTGATGTACCTCCCACTTCTCCCCGGGTGTTGTCAACACTTCCCGTGATCTGTCCGTTTTCGTTGCCTATATCCTCGCGATCACTTCCACCGGGCTGTAAAGCTTCTGACTGTGTCATTTCAAAAATCATAACACGGTCTCCCTGCGCTCCTGCAACTCGGTCAGCCTCACCAAGTGGCATCAGATCCACCGGCTGTACCGCAACCACTCCACCGAAAACAGGCACTCCCACAAGTTCTACAGGATAGAATCCGTCATATGCTACGTTTACATTGTAAAGGGCAAAGGGTTGTGCATTTCCCGGGCGTGTGCTTGTGCCAAAAGCAGGTGCGGCAAGAGATACAGTCTCCGTCAGTCCGCCTCTGTCAGTTCTCAATGAATACAGTATTCGGTCATCCTCTGCTGCGCCGTTTTTGTATTCTGTTATGGTCACAACTGCGTTTTCAACAGGTAGAGTCCCCCCTGCTCTTGTCACCCTCACCTTCAAGTATCCGTTCACGGAATTTTCCATAATGCTACCTCCGCAATTTCAGTTCTTCTTCAGTTTATGCATGAGAAATCAAGCTGTGAATATACTGAAAGAAAAAACTGCAATAGGCGGAGGGAAAACATGAAAACAGTTGGGCTTACAATGTCAATGGATGCACAGAATTACTACATTCGGCAGAGGTATATTCAATATCTGACGCAGTTTTGCAGTAATGTCATGCCAATTATCTTGCCGATTACTGATAGCACCGATTTGATCCGTGAATATGCTCGCGAGATCGACGGACTAATCCTCACGGGAGGAGACGACATTGATCCCGAGCTGTACGGTGAGCGAAAGGAAAAAGCCTGCGGAGTTGTTCACAGGCTTCGTGATGAATTTGAAATCGCTCTCACGCGAGAGACGGTGCTGGCGGAAAAACCGGTACTCGGAATATGCCGAGGGATGCAGGTGATAAACGTCACCCTCGGCGGTACACTATGGCAGGATATTGATGTGACAAATCACGCCGACACTTCTTGCTCTGTTACCAGCCATGAGGTCCGTTTAGGCGGTCGATTGCGTGATATCATAGGGCTGGACTCCATTCGCACAAACAGCTATCATCACCAATCGGTGAAATCACTCGGCATGGGACTCACCGCGGTCGCTTTCAGTGCTGACGGGCATATTGAGGCGGTATGGGGGAAAGACTACCCATTCCTCTGCGGTGTTCAGTGGCACCCGGAGATGGAGCGGGATGAGTGTTCTATGAAGATTATTCGGGCGTTTGGGGATGCGCTGTAATCACCTTATCCCATGCTTCTCACAATACTCAAGCACTATATTGCGAAAATGCTCGTGCTTGAAGCTGATGCGAACGTCTGTTGTATCAACGTATGCACCTCTGATAAGGTTTTGTATCACCGCTTCTGCAACAAAGCACTCAAACTGATAGTCGTCGCTAAAGCAAGCTTCAATATCTGTGTTCATTCCTTCGTTTATTCCGCGTATAGCGTGGCGGTAGATTATGTTCTCTCGTCCAAGCAGCTTGCCCATGCTCTCGAGTGCACGAAGTCCGCCTATCATGTCCGAGACGGATATCTTTCCGCGATATTCCATTATCCGCTCACCCCCGCCAAGGATATTGTCAACGGTTGTTTCAAGCACATCAGCCAAGTCGAGCAGTATAGCGGTATCAGGCAGTGTTTCGCCCGTTTCCCGTACCTAAAGATATTGGTTATGTACGAGTGCCTACGCCCACTTGCATAGGCACTCATATCCTTGTTTTTACTCAATTTTGCCGATAAAGCGGTAATAGATGTCAATGTTCTGCTCACGCATACCGTCCACGGTGGTTGCTTCGTGAATGACGATTTTCTCAATCAGCGTATTCAGAAGCTCCGCTGTC
>JAGBGV010000135.1 GCA_017935805.1 Clostridia bacterium
AGCTTGGCGGTCAGGCGCTGTTCCTCAGTCCCCGTGATCTTCAGATCGGCCGTGGTGAGCCTGTTGAGGACACTGCGAGAGTTCTGTCCCGCTATCTTGACGGAATCATGATCCGTACCTTCGCACAGTCCGAGGTTGAGGATCTTGCACGGCACGGCTCCATTCCGATAATCAACGGTCTTACCGACTACTGTCACCCCTGTCAGGTGCTGGCTGATCTTCAGACCATCCGCGAGAGAAAAGGCGGACTTGAAGGTCTGAAGATGTGCTACGTAGGTGACGGTAACAACATGGCAAACTCCCTTATCGTCGGCGGTATCAAGATGGGCATGAAGGTGTCCACCGCTTGCCCTGCGGGATATGAGCCCGACTCCGACATCATGAAGTGGGCAGGAGAGACCGGTCGCTACCTCTGCTCCGAGTCCATTGAGGAGGCTGTTGCAGGTGCCGACGTTGTTTACACTGACGTATGGGCATCCATGGGTCAGGAGGACGAGGCTGCAGAAAGAAAGAAGATCTTCAAGAACTACTGTGTAAACGCCGAGACAATGTCTTATGCGGCGAAGGATGCAATGGTACTCCATTGCCTTCCTGCACACAGAGGCGAGGAGATCGCGGCAGACGTTATCGAGGCTCATGCAGACGAGATCTTCGAGGAAGCTGAAAACAGACTCCACGCACAGAAGGCTGTCATGGTTCTCACCATGGGGCAGAACTGACTATACTTCGCAATCTGAAATCCCCTCTCACGAGGGGATTTTTTGTCTTAAATATAAAGTACTTCCCTACCAATTTTCTCGGCGTACATCAATGCTTCGTATGCTCCGCCGTGATTTTTTATTATACGTCCTATTACCATGTCGCTTTGTTCCACCATCCAGCGGTTTCTGTGAATTATAGCTTTCTTCGGAAACATTCCCTCCACACACTGAGGTATTATTATTTCATCGTATAACGATGTATAATAGTCTTTGTTTTTGTTAAGTTCTTCCGTCATATAAGGGATTACAAGTATCAGTCGTGCATTTTTGACAGTTCTTACAGTTTCCGAAAATATCCTGTCAAAGTCGCCCATACCACCCGTCATGTATTCCGTTATTCCCCTGTCTGTCAGCTTTTCAATTGTATTGCGAAGCAGCGGAATCTCTCCATGTATTTTCCTGTGTCCAAACCCACAACAAATATCCCCCACAGCAAACCTCCTGCATATAAAAGTTTTCGATTGTAGAACAATAACATTATACTGTTTTCTGTAAGCAAACACAATAGGTGTAAAATATTTACTGTAAGAAAACTTTGGAGGGTATTATGTTTGATTTCGGAATCAGGCTCCGAGAACTGAGAGAGCTTCATAATCTGACTCAAGATCAACTTGGACGAAAGATAGGCAGAAGCAAGTCTGTTATCAGCAGTTATGAAAACAACGTCAAAATTCCTCCGCTTGATATACTCACCGAGCTTGCGGTAATATACAACGTATCACTTGATTATCTTGTAGGCATAGACAAATCGGAAATGATTTCTGTTGAAGCACTTAAAGACAGCAGAAAAGAGCTTCTCAAA
>JAGBGV010000136.1 GCA_017935805.1 Clostridia bacterium
CACATCAGGAGTTTTTTTGTCACTCTCACCGGCTATAGCCTCTAATGAACCACGCGACTATCGCGTGGTTTTCGCGATACAAAAAACGAACCCACAAAAGTGGATTCGTTTTCTTCACGCAGAAGGAGAGATTTGAACTCTCGCGCCGGTTACCCGACCTACACCCTTAGCAGGGGCGCCTCTTCGGCCTCTTGAGTACTTCTGCGTATCAAGTATTCGTTCAGTGAACGGCGAATGCGGCTTTGTCATCACATTCAGCCTGATTATTATAATATAAATTACCCCTTTTTGTCAATAGTTTTTCCGAAAAAATAAATATTTTCATATAACGATTGACTTTTGCGCGGAAATATATTAAAATTATTGTGGTCAATTATTGTCGCTGTTATGCGGCTTCCAGAATAAACAGAAAGGCAACGAAAAAATGGACACACAAAGAAAAACCGAACTCAAAGAAATTGCCCGCAAGATCCGCGTTGGTATCATTGACGCTGTTCACTCGGCAAAGAGCGGTCATCCCGGCGGAAGTCTTTCCATCGCTGATGTACTGACATACTTATACTTCGAGGAGCTTAACATCGATCCTGCAGATCCGAAGAAGGCTGACCGTGACAGACTCGTTCTCTCCAAGGGTCATTGCGCCCCCGGTCTTTACTCCGCACTTGCTAACCGCGGATTCTTCCCCGTTGAAGATCTCAAGACCTTCAGAAAGACAACAAGCTATCTCCAGGGTCACCCCGACATGAAGCACACACCCGGCGTTGATATGTCCTCCGGTTCTCTCGGTCAAGGCACATCCGTTTCCTGCGGTATGGCTCTCGCTAACAAGCTTGACGGCACTTCCGTTAGCGTTTACGCTATCCTCGGTGACGGCGAAACACAGGAAGGTCAGGTTTGGGAGGCTGCAATGTTCGCAGGTCACTACAAGCTCTCCAACCTCTGCTGGCTCGTTGACTTCAACGGTCTCCAGATCGACGGACCTATTGCTGAAGTTATGAACCCCGCACCTTACACAGAAAAGTTTACCGCATTCGGCTGGAACGTAGTAGATTGCGATGCTCACGATTTCGATTCCATCGAAGCGGCTTACAAGGCTGCACGCGCATGCACAGACCGTCCTACAGTTATCATTTCCCACTCCACAAAGGGTAAGGGCGTTTCCTTCATGGAAAACAATGTTGCATGGCACGGCGCTGCTCCCAACGATGAGCAGTACGAAATCGCAATGGCTGATCTCGGCGAGAGATAAGTCAGGTCACAAATAAGCTTACATCGAAAGGAATTAAATAAAATGGCTGAAAAAATCGCTACCCGTGAAGCATACGGTAAAGCCCTTGCTGAATTCGGTGCAGAATATGAAAACCTTGTAGTTCTTGACGCGGACCTTGCTGCCGCTACAAAGACAGGTACATTCAAGAAGGCATTCCCCGATAGATTCTTCGACTGCGGTATCGCTGAAAACAACATGATCGGTGTTGCAACCGGTATGTCTCTCAGCGGTAAGATCCCCTTCGCTTCCTCCTTCGCTATGTTTGCGGCAGGACGCAGCTTTGAGCAGATCAGAAACTCCATCGGCTACCCCCACAACAACGTAAAGATCGGCGCAACTCACGCAGGTATCACTGTTGGTGAGGACGGCGCAACACACCAGTGCAACGAGGACATCGCTCTCATGCGTACTATCCCCGGCATGGTAATTCTCAATCCCGCTGACGCTACAGAAGCTCGCCTTGCAGTTAAGGCTGCTATCGAGCACAACGGTCCTGTTTACCTCCGCTTCGGCAGAATGGCAGTTCCCACTCTGTTCGACGAAACATACGATTTCAAGATCGGTAAGGGCGTAAAGCTGGCTGACGGTACTGACGTAGCGCTTGTTGCAACAGGTATCGAGGTTGAGCAGGCACTTCTTGCAAGAGATATTCTCGCTGAAGAAGGCATCTCCGCTTCCGTTATCAACATCTGCACAATCAAGCCTCTTGATGAAGAGCTCATCGTAGCTGAGGCTGAAAAGTGTGGTGCTATCGTAACATGCGAAGAGCACACAGTTATCGGCGGTCTCGGCGCGGCTGTTTGCGAATGCCTCGCTGAAAAGTGCCCCACACCTGTACTCCGTGTAGGTATCAATGACGAGTTCGGTCGCAGCGGTCCTGCAAAGGAACTTGTGTCCTACTACCACCTCGACGCACAGTCCATTGCTGACAAGGCTAAGGCTGCAGTTGCGCTGAAGAAATAAGTTAATACGAGAACGGGCATCCCTGCGGTGTCCGTTTTTCTATTGACAACCAATGACATATAATGTATAATATTATAATAAGCTATGGAAATAATATTACATATTAAGGAGGGGTGCGCTTGGCTCAACTGAAAAGAAAAACACTGAAAACCACGCCTGTGGTACTTATGCAACCGTCCGCCGCGGCTCACTGTCTCCTTGAGGGACGCACCCTTGTGTGTGTTGCACGCCACGGTCAGACTGACTGGAACTTGATAAAGCGACTGCAGGGCAAGGAAAACGTACCGCTTAACGCTATGGGTCATTC
>JAGBGV010000137.1 GCA_017935805.1 Clostridia bacterium
CTTTGGGACCGTGCGTCAGCACAAAGATCATTTCTGCAATTTTCTAAATTGCATCAATATAATCGAGCGATCCCCCCCATAGTCCACAAAAACCACCAAAATTCCCTTTGTGCAAAATCAACAAACTTCTCTCTAAAAATTCTTAAAAATTCTACATACACAAATCCCAACCGAATGGAAGAAAACTATTGATTTTTCATTTTATATATGGTAAAATAGTGTCACTTGATGTGCGATGAAGCGGGAGGTTGCTTTTTTGTCGATACTGTCGGACAAAAAAGGTAATTTCCGTGGAGTATGTCCGATTTAATCGGGCGGACAAGAACATGCGACGGTTGTTATATCTTTGCCTCCACTGCAAAGGTATGCTTTGCCGAGCTTAGGAATCCGCAGCCACATGAGGCCTGTTTTCCCAAGTTCGGATTAATTAAGCGGCACAATGACACACCCGACAGCGTGTTCGTCGCCTTCAATACTATTATATTATATAGCTGCAAGGAGACAAGAAAAAATGGCAGTACAGGAAAAGATCAGAGTTAAGATCAGAAGCTACGAGCACACACTCGCTGATCAGGCTGCGGCAAAGATCGTAGACATCGCTAAGCGCAACGGCGCAGAGGTTTCCGGTCCTATTCCGCTCCCCACAGAGAAGGAGATCATCACGATCCTTCGCGCGGTTCACAAGTACAAGGACAGCCGTGAGCAGTTCGAACAGAGAACTCACAAGAGACTCATCGAAATCAAGAAGCCTTCCCAGAAGGTTGTTGAAGCGCTCATGTCCGTTGAGCTTCCCGCAGGCGTTGATCTCGACGTTAAGCTCTAATTTCTAAGTTAACTCAAAAAAGCCAACCGAACCCCGTACAGAGCGATAGATCCGAGTGCAAATTCCGGCACAAAGGATAGAGCTTGATGGCGGATTGGTCACGTTGACACCCGTCGGGCGGCTCCCGAACAAAAGCGGTGCCAACCAATAACCTAAAAAACAGGAGGAAAATTCGATGAAAAAAGGTATCATCGGAAAGAAGCTGGGTATGACTCAGATCTTCACTGAAGAAGGTAACGTCATCCCTGTAACTGTGATTGAAGCAGGTCCCTGCTCCATTACACAGAAGAAGACGACTGAAACTGACGGCTATAACGCAGTTCAGCTCGCATTCGAAGACCTTCGCGAGAAGCTTGTTAACAAGCCCGCAGCAGGTCACTTTAAGAAGGCAGGCGTAACACCGAAGCGCCACCTTAAGGAATTCCGTCTTGAGGACATTTCCGCAATGAACGTTGGCGATGTAGTAGCCGCCGATACCTTCGCTTCCGGCGAAAAGGTCGACATTACCGGTATTACAAAGGGTCACGGTTATTCCGGCGTTGTTAAGAGATGGAACTTCAAGATCAAGAGAATGACTCACGGCGGCGGTCCCGTTCACCGTCACGGCGGTTCTCTCGGTCAGAACTCCACCCCGTCCAGAATCTACAAGAACAAGAAGATGGCCGGTCAGTACGGTAACGAACAGGTAACCGTTCTGAACCTCGAAGTTGTTAAGGTTGATACGGAAAAGAACATTATTGCTATCAAGGGTGCCATCCCCGGCCCCAAGAACGGTATCGTGTTCATCCGTGATTCGGTCAAGGCATAAGCGGAAGGAGGATAACACAATGCCAAATGTAAAAGTTGTTGATATGGCTGGTAAAGAAGTTGGCGAGATCACACTGTCCGATGTTATCTTCGGCGCAGAAGTGAACGGAGCTGTTCTCCATGCCGCAGTCAGAGCATATCTGATGAATCAGAGACAGGGCACACAGTCCACTCTTACCCGTACCGAGGTTTCGGGCGGCGGTAAGAAGCCTTGGAGACAGAAGGGTACAGGCAGAGCTCGTCAGGGTTCTACCCGCGCACCTCAGTGGACACACGGTGGCGTTGCTCTTGGCCCGAAGCCCAGAGACTACCGCCTTGCTATGAATAAGAAGACCAAGAGAGCTGCTCTCTACAGCGCGCTTTCCGCTAAGGTTGCCGAAGGCAATCTGATTGTAGTTGACGACATCAAGTGCGAAGGCTACAAGACCAAGACCATGGTTGCTATGCTGAATGCGCTGGGCGCTGAGAAGAAGTCCCTGGTTGTGCTTCCTGAGATCAATGCAACGGTTATTAAGAGCTGCGCGAACATTCCCGGCGTTGTAACATCTCTTTACAACACCATCAATGTTTACGATATTCTTAATGCTGAGAAGTTCATTGTTTCTAAGGCAGCTGTAGAAAAACTTGAGGAGGTATTTGCATAATGAAAACGGCTCAGGATATTATCATTAAGCCTGTTATCACCGAGGCCAGCATGGACGGCCTTGCTATGAAGAAATACACCTTCAAGGTTGCTGCAGGCGCAACAAAGCCCGAGATTGCTAAGGCAGTTGAGGAACTCTTTGGTGTTGACGTTCTCAGCGTGAACACTGTTAGCATGAAGAAAAAGCCCAAGAGACTCGGCGTTCACTTCGGATACACCTCCGAGTGGAAGAAGGCTGTGGTTACCCTCAAGCCCGAATCCAAGACCATCGAGTTCTTCGAAGGCCTTAACTGAGTAGGAGGTTGAAAAGATGCCTACAATTAA
>JAGBGV010000138.1 GCA_017935805.1 Clostridia bacterium
CACCGTGAATGTTAAGCTTTGTGAGCTTATTGATATCGTCCATAGATGACACTCCACCGGACGCAATAATATTCATATTGACTTCTCTTGAAAGCTGCTCATACAGAGACACATTGCTTCCTTGCATCGCGCCGTCTTTGGAAATATCGGTGGAGATGAGAGTCTTAATCCCGATGCTCTCCATCATTTTACAGAAATCAATTGCTGTATGACTTGATTTTTCCGTCCAGCCCTTAACAGCAACATATCCGTCCTTAATATCTACGCCGACTGCGATCTTGTCCCCGTACTTTTCCGCGGCTTCTTTTGCAAATTCAGGATTTTGAACCGCAGCAGTGCCAAGAATGACTCTGTCAAGTCCTGCGCTGATATATGCGTCAACTACATCCATACTTCTGATACCGCCGCCAATCTCACAGAACAGCGAGGTCTCTGATTTGATGCGTTTTACTATATCAAAATTGGGGATAAGTCCGTTTTTTGCGCCTTCCAAGTCAACCAGGTGTATGCAGGTAGCGCCTTGTCTCTCAAAATCTTTTGCGACTTCAAGAGGATCGTCATTGTAAACCGTCATCTGTGAATAATCACCTTTATACAGACGAACCGCCTTACCCTCAAAGATATCTATTGCTGGATAAATCAGCATATTTTCACCTCAACTCATTAAATGCGCGGAGTATCTTTAGTCCAACCTCACCGCTTTTCTCCGGATGGAACTGACAGCCGTATATGTTATCTCTTGCAACTGCCGCAGTAAGCGTTGCGCCGTATTCAGTAGTAGCTATTGTTGATTCCAAGCAATTTGTTCCGTGATAGGAATGAACGAAGTAAACGTGGTCGCCTTCATCAATGTACTTAAAAATCGGACTTTTACCGCCGCAGAACTCAAGCTTGTTCCATCCTATATGAGGAACCTTTAACCCTGCAGGAATCGTTTCAGAGATTGGACGAATTTCGCCTTTGATGAGACCAAGTCCGTTGTGCTCGCCGTATTCGTAGCTCTTCTCAAGAAGCAACTGCATACCAAGGCAAATACCCATAAGCGGTTTGCCTTTTTGGGCTTCATCTATTACAACAGATGCAAGTCCTGACTCTGCGAGCTTTGCCGCTGCATCACCAAATGCTCCAACACCGGGTAATATTATTCGGTCTGCGTCGCGAAGTGTTTTCTCATCCGATGTTACTACTGCATCAGCACCGATTGCGGCAAATGATGATCTCAGGGAAAACAGATTTCCGACACCGTAATCTACAATTGCTATCATCAAAGAACTCCTTTTGTTGATGGAATCTCATCTGCGAAGGCAGGATCAATGGCTACCGCCGCTCTCAGGCTGCGTGCAACCGATTTGAAGGTACCTTCTATGATGTGGTGAGAATTTGTACCGTCAAACTGTTTGATGTGCAGAGTGACTCCTGCGTTGCGTACGAAGCCAAGCCAGAATTCTTCAACAAGCTCTGTATCAAAGTCACCAACTTTTTCCGTGGGAATCATGAGTCCGTATCCGAGGTAGTCTCTGCCGGAGATATCTACAGCAGAAAGTATGAGCGCTTCATCCATAGGCAGGATCATATTTCCATAGCGATATATACCACGCTTGTCGCCTATCGCTTCAGCAAATGCCCGGCCGAGTGATATGCCGATGTCTTCGGTTGTGTGGTGATAGTCAACTTCAACGTCACCTTTACACTTTACAGTCAGGTCAAATCTACCGTGCTTCGCGAAAAGTGTGAGCATATGATCGAGGAAGCCGCATCCCGTGTCAACGGTGCTTTCACCTGTACCGTCAAGATCCAGGCTGAGGGATATATCAGTTTCCGCTGTTTTACGGTTTATCTCTGATCTTCTCATTTTACTTCCTCCAGTATTTCCTTTATTTTTTCTACGAGCGTTTCCATCTGTTCACGGCTACCGATAGTTATACGGTTATACTCTGTAAGCCTTTGTTTATCAAAATGACGAACAAGAACGCCTTTTTCTTTGAGTTTAAGATAAATATCCTTACCGCTTAGTGACGGATGCTTCGCGAAAACAAAGTTTGATTTTGAGTCAGTCATTTCAAATCCAAGCCTTTTAAGCTCACATACTGTAAAATCACGATTCTTCACGACAGTATTGCAGTTTGAACGAACATAGTCGTCATCCTCGAGCATTCCAAGACCGGCAGCAAGTGTCATGCTGTTTACATTATACGGATTTGTCGAGTACCTTAT
Organism: Clostridia bacterium; assembly: GCA_017935805.1. The sequence goes on from JAGBGV010000138.1 coordinate 2,215, forward strand.
TGTGTGCAGATCGGCTATGAGTGCTTTTGAACCAATACCGAATCCAAGTCTAGCACCTGCCATTGAACGGGACTTTGAGAATGTCTGAGTTACGAGAAGATTATCATATTCATGAATCAGCGGGATACAGCTCTCGCCGCCAAAGTCCACATATGCTTCGTCTATAACTACCACATTGTCCGGGCTGCTCTCAAGAATACGTCTGATCTCATCTGTTGACAGGCAAATACCCGTCGGAGCGTTTGGATTTGCAATAAAGATTGTTTTGCCGATACCAATATAATCATTTACGTCAACCGTAAAGTCATCACGCAGGGGGATTTCGTTATATGGAATGCCATTGAGCTCAGCAAACACGGGATAAAATCCGTAAGTTATATCCGGAAATGCTGCAGAATGATCGCTGTCACAAAACGCCATGAATGCGAAGTTAAGGACCTCGTCAGATCCGTTAGTAACGATCGTTTCATCGTAGTCAACACCATAGTATGCCGCAAGCTTCTCGCGTAATGCACGGCACTCAGGATCGGAATACAGTTCAAGCTTCTTTGATGCCTCAAGAGCATACTCTATCGCTTTGCCAGACGGCGGAAATGGGGATTCGTTGGTGTTAAGCTTGACGTACTTCATATCTCTCGGCTGCTCACCGGGAGTATATGGGACAAGCTTATTATATTTCCCCGAGAAAAATCTGCTCATATCAGTCCTCAAATCTGATTACCGCGCTCTTTGCGTGTGCGGTAAGTCCTTCTTTTTCTGCAAATCTGTGTACATCCCATGCAACCTTCTCAAGTGCATCCTTTGTATAGTAGGTGTACTGTGTTTTCTTAATGAAATCGTCCACGGACAAGGGGCTTGAGAATCTCGCTGTACCGCTTGTTGGAAGCGTGTGGTTAGGTCCTGCAAAGTAGTCGCCGAGTGCTTCGGGACAGTACTTGCCCATGAATATGGAGCCTGCGTGCTTGATGCTGTCGAGATAATCAAATGGATTGTCAACTGACAGTTCAAGGTGCTCGGGAGCTATCTCGTTTGCAATGTCAATAGCCGCCATAAGCGTGTCCGCAACAATTATCTTACCGTTATTGTCGATTGATACTCTTGCGATCTCTGCTCTTTCAAGAAGCGGTATCTGTGCTTCAATTTCAGCAGATACAGCTTCAGCGAGTTCCATTGAGTCGGTAACAAGAACTGCGCTTGCCATTTTATCGTGCTCTGCCTGTGAAAGCAGATCAGCCGCAACGTATCTTGGGTTGGTAGTCTTATCAGCTACAACGAGGATCTCACTCGGACCTGCGATCATATCAATAGACACCTGACCGAACACCTGCTTTTTTGCTTCTGCAACAAAGGCATTTCCGGGTCCAACGATCTTATCAACCTTCGGGATGCTTTCCGTGCCGTAAGCAAGTGCTGCTATTGCCTGTGCACCGCCAACCTTGAATATCTTATCGACTCCGGCTACGCTTGCCGCAACAAGAATTGCAGGGTTAATCTTGCCCTCAGCATTTGGAGGAGTTACCATAACAACATCCTCGCATCCCGCGATCTTGGCAGGTATAGAGTCCATAAGAACAGTGGAAGGATAAGCCGCTGTTCCTCCCGGCACATAAAGTCCGGCTTTTGCGACGGGAATGATCTTCTGTCCAACTACAACTCCGGCTTCATCGTTGATTATAAAGCTGTTGCGTACCTGTTTCTGGTGGAACTTGCGTATATTTTCAGCAGCTTTTTTAATCACTTCGATGAATTCCGATTCGACAAGTCCGTATGCTTCATCAATTTCTTCTTTTGTAACGGAAAGTGATGTAAGCTTCGCTTTGTCAAACTTTTCGGTATATTCGAAAAGCGCTTTGTCGCCGTTCGCTTTGACGTTTGAGATTATCTCCGCTACAACAGCTTCCACGTCAACAGCAGGAACTGCGCGAGCAAAGATATCTTTGTTGTCAACCTCACCGTATTTCAATATTTTAATCATTTTTTGCCTCCAGCTGAGCCGCGATCTTTTTTGTCAGCTCTTCAATCTGCTCATTTTTGAATCTGAAGCTTGCTTTATTTGCAATGAGTCTCGCACTGATCGGTACTACAGTCTCAATAACGTTCAGATTATTTTCCTTGAGAGTTGTACCTGTTTCAACTATATCCACGATTACATCGGAAAGTCCAAGAATAGGTGCAATCTCTATAGAACCGTTAAGACGGATTATATCGATATCTCTACCCTTTGCGGCGTAGTGATTCTGCGCGATATTTACGAACTTTGTCGCAACTCGTAATGTTCTCCGGGGGTCATCGTAAAAATCAGCCTTTGCTGCCACTGCCATTCTGCATTTACCGAGGTCAAGGTCAAGCAGTTCGTATATATCGGGCTCATACTCAAGAAGAATATCCTTGCCCGCAACACCAATGTCAGCAGCACCGCGCTCAACATATATCGAAACGTCCGATGGCTTTACCCAGAAGTATCTTACTCCAACCTCTTCGTTCTCGAAGATAAGCTTGCGGTTATTCTCTTTTATAGACGGGCACTCAAATCCCGCCGCCTCGAACATAGCGTACACCTTTTCACCGAGTCTGCCCTTGGGAAGTGCAACATTCAACATTGTTTTCATATTTACTCTCCCTTCCCGAGCTCGATGAGTTCTTTGTATTTGATGTTCTCCGGCAAAGATTTGACAGCCAAAACACTTTTACCAGCGGAAGTTATTTCGTTGATACGTGCTGTCAGTTCACCGAGAGGCTGTTTTTCGCTGTAGAGAACAATTGTATCAACATCGAATCTCTCACCGTCATCAGTCAGTCGCTCAAGCATATCAAGATATACCGCAAATCCAATTGCTCTGGATTTTTTACCCATTTTTCTAAGCAGCTTATCATACTGACCACCAGAAAGAACGCCTGTTGGAACACCGTTGATAAATCCCTTGAACACGATTCCGTTATAATAGCTCATATCGTTAACAACAGAGAAATCAATTCGAATCATGTCTTTATAGCCGCTGTTTTCAAGAGCGAGAACTATAGTCTCAAGGCTATTTATCAAATCGGGCGAAACAATACCGCCATACACGTTTTTAAGCTTCGGTAAAACATCAGCAGGCTTTCCGTAGATAGCTATAAGATTCTTTAAGAGTTCTGCATCAGCATCGGTTATTCCGGCTTTATTGCAGACGGTTTTGATATCGTGTATGTTCTTATCTCCGATCAGGCGCAGAATCTCATTTCTGTCTTCTCCGAATAGTCCGATACGGTCGAGAACCTCTGAAACGATTCCGAGATGTGAGATATCAAGCTCGCTCTCTGCGGAGATGGTCTTGATACTTTCAGCAGCCAGCATCAGTACCTCAAAAATCGAATAATCATCTATCTGACCGATGCACTCAAGCCCAACCTGCATAATCTCACGAAATGCTTTTGTACTTCCTGAAATACGGTAAACGTTTTCGTTATAATACACCTTCTGAAGCTGATCGGCTTCGTCTTTGCTGTTCTTAATTATTGACAAGGTAACGTCAGGCTTCAGAGCCATAAGCTTACCGTTTGTATCCGTAAAAGTGATAATATTATCAGAAATGAGGAAGTTCTTATTGCGGACGTATAGATCGTACTCCTCAAACTTGCTCATCTTATACTGTGAGTAGCCATATTTTCCGTAAAGCTCACGAAGAGCAAAAATCGCGCGCTCATCAGTTTTAAGCTTCATCTTATCTATGTTCATTTACTTCTCTTCTCCGCTTGCTTAAGTTTTTCTATAGCGTTAATATATCCGCCATCGCCGTAATTGAGGCATTTTCTGACGCGACAGATCGTTGCGGTGCTGATATTTGTTTCCTCAGAGATACGCTGGCAGCTATATCCTTTCTCAAGCATAACAGCAACATCAAATCTCTGGGCCATATCCTGTATCTCACGGATCGTGCAGACATCCTCAAAAAATGCGTAGCACTCGTCGAGAGAGTCAAGGCTCATTATTGCACGAAACAGTTGATCCATTGTGGGTGAATGAAGGTCAACCATGATAATTACTCCTGTTCAATATTATTACCCGTTAATAATACCACTTTATCATGCTAAAGTCAATAGATATTTTGAAATTTTTCCTAAAATTCACAGAAAAAATCCAGTAAAAAACGCCTGCTCTCTATTGCAGATTGCACAAAAGAGAATTCAGGCGTAATTTATTAAATTGAATTAGAACAGACCAGTGATCTTACCGCTTGCATCAACGTCGATTCGTTCTGCAGCAGGAGATTTAGGAAGTCCGGGCATTGTAAGGATATCACCTGTCAGGACTACGATAAATCCTGCACCGGCAGACACCTTAACATTCTTAACGGTAACTGTAAATCCTTCGGGAGCGCCAAGCTTTGTAGGATCATCAGAGAAGCTGTACTGTGTCTTAGCAATACATACAGGCAGCTCATCAAATCCAAGTGCTGTGAGTTCAGCGATCTGTTTCTTTGCTGCAGGAAGAACTGCGATACCGTTACCACCGTATACCTTCTTAACAACAGCTTCGATCTTATCTTCAATAGAGCCGTCAAGCTCATAGGAGTAAGTGAAGTTACCCTGCTCTTCTTCGCAAAGACGAACTACCTCACGAGCAAGTTCAACACCACCCTTGCCGCCGTTTGCCCAAACAGTAGACAGGCAGGTATTTACGCCGAGCTCTCTGCACTTATTAATGATGAACTCGATCTCATTATCAGTATCGGTGGGGAATCTGTTCACTGCAACCACGCAAGGAAGCTTGTAAACGTTTCTGATGTTAGATACATGACGAAGAAGATTGGGAATACCCGCTTCAAGTGCAACAAGGTTCTCTTCGCAAAGCTGAGTCTTTGCAAGACCGCCGTGCATCTTAAGAGCGCGTACTGTTGCAACAACAACAACAGCATCAGGTACAAGTCCTGCAGCGCGGCACTTAATGTCAAGGAACTTTTCAGCACCGAGGTCAGCACCAAAGCCAGCTTCTGTGATTGTATAGTCGCCCATCTTCAGCGCCATTTTTGTTGCGATTACGGAGTTACATCCGTGTGCAATGTTTGCGAAAGGACCGCCGTGAACAAATGCGGGAGTGCCTTCAAGAGTCTGAACAAGGTTAGGAGAAAGAGCGTCCTTCAGAAGCGCTGGCATAGCACCTGCAGCCTTAAGCTGACCACATGTAACGGGTTCACCCTTGAAATTATAACCAACAATAATGCGAGACAGTCTTTCCTTGAGGTCGGAAATTGAATTAGAGAGGCAGAATACAGCCATGATCTCAGAAGCAACTGTGATATCAAATCCGTCTTCTCTGGGAACACCGTTTGTCTTGCCGCCCATACCGTCAACAATAAAGCGAAGCTGACGGTCGTTCATATCAACACATCTCTTCCATGTAATTCTGCGGACGTCAATACCAAGCTCGTTGCCCTGCTGGATGTGGTTATCAAGCATAGCCGCGAGCAAGTTGTTAGCCGCACCGATTGCGTGGAAGTCGCCTGTGAAGTGGAGGTTGATATCCTCCATAGGAACTACCTGTGCGTAACCGCCGCCTGCAGCACCGCCCTTGACACCGAACACAGGTCCAAGAGAAGGCTCGCGAAGTGCAACTGTTACATCCTTGCCGATCTCCTTCAGACCATCTGCCAGACCGATGGTAGTTGTAGTCTTACCTTCGCCTGCAGGTGTGGGAGTGATTGCTGTTACGAGAACAAGCTTACCGTTCTTCTGATCCTTCTTGTCCTCAAGCAGAGAGAGATTTACCTTTGCCTTGTATCTGCCGTACTGCTCAATGTATTTTTCGTCAATGTGAGCCGCCTGTGCGATCTCAAAAATGGGTTTAAGCTCACAGCTCTGAGCAATTTCAATATCTGTTTTGTACTGCAATGTTAAGCCCTCCAAATTATTATTTGTAATACTATACAGCCGCTTCAAAAATGCGGATGTCAAAGTTGCCGGGAATATTCTTATAGAGTCCTGTGCCAATACGTTCGCTATGTCCCATCTTACCGAATACTCGGCCGTCGGGTGAAGTAATGCCCTCAATAGCGCACATTGAGTTATTGGGATTAAAGAGAATATCACTTGTGGGATTTCCGTCAAGGTCAACGTACTGTGTAGCGATCTGACCGTTTGCCGCAAGAGATTTGACAGTTGCCTCATCAGCGAGGAATCTGCCTTCACCGTGAGAGATCGGCACGCTGTAAACATCGCCAACGTTTGTAAGTGCAAGCCAGGGTGACTTATTTGATGCAACTCTTGTGCGAACAATACGGGACTGATGGCGAGCTATAGAGTTAAATGTAAGTGTCGGGCAGTTTTCGTCTGTATCGATGATCTTACCGTAAGGAACGAGACCAAGCTTGATAAGCGCCTGGAAGCCGTTACAAATACCGCACATAAGTCCGTCGCGACGGTCAAGAAGCTCTCCAACCTGTTCTTTTATTGCGGGGTTTCTGAAGAATGCGGTAATGAACTTAGCTGATCCGTCAGGCTCGTCACCACCGGAGAAGCCACCTGGAATAAAGATCATCTGCGATTCTTTGATCTTTGCGGCAACTGCTTCAACGCTGCGAGCAACATCATCAGCGGTAAGGTTTCGTATTACTGCAATATCAGCCTCAGCACCGGCCGCTTCAACTGCGCGAGCAGAATCGTATTCACAGTTTGTGCCCGGGAATACAGGAATAAGCACACGCGGACGCGCTACTTTTACAGCAGGTGCAAGATTAACGTTATTCTGGTAATTGAATGTAGGTATATCAGTTGTCTCTACGGGAACTCTTGTGGGATATACGCCCTCAAGTGTTGCCTCGTTGAGTTCTGCAAGCTCTGCGATAGATACTGACTCAGAGCCAAGATCAATTACGGGCTCTGATATTGTATCACCGATCTTTAATGCATATTCGCATTCTATTTCTTCGTCAAGCTCTGCAACGATAAAATCGTACATCATACCGTTATACAAGTCGTTATCTGCAGCGCCGTTTGAACGGAAGCCTATCTCATTACCGAAGGACATCTTCATAACAGCCTCGGCAATACCGTTTTCAAGCGCCCATGCTGCCTTAACAGCTTCCTTTTCACAGTATTCGTGGAAAGCTTCCCAAGCAGATTTAGTGGATTCCGGTGTCTGATCTATAGGAGCGAACAGGTAGACAGGGTGTCCTGCTTCTTTGAACTCGGGGGAGATTACCTTGCCTGCCTTGATAGGTGCTATTGCGAAAGAAATAAGTGTCGGAGGAACATCCTTGTCAAGGAATGTACCTGACATTGAGTCCTTACCGCCTATAGCAGCACATCCGAGGTCGAGCTGAGCATCCATTGCACCGAGAAGTGCGGAGAAAGGCTTGCCCCAACGCTGGGGTTCATTACGCAGCTTTTCAAAGAATTCCTGAAGTGTCAGATATGCATCCTTATAGTCAGCGCCTGATGCAACTATCTTTGCAACAGAGTTAAGAACTGCGGAATAAGCACCAACATAAGTGTTTTCGCTGCTTACATCTGCGTCAAAGCCCCATGCCATTACACTTGCCGAATCTGTCTTTTCTCCGGGGAGAACAGGCAACAGTGCCGCCATGGACTGCGCAGGGGTTCTTTGAGTCTTACCGCCGAAAGGCATAAGTACGGAGCCTGCACCGATTGAGCAGTCGAATCTTTCAACAAGACCTCTTCTGCTTGCTGTTTTTAGATCAGATGCCATTGTTCTGAGATCCGGATAAAGTGCCTTTGAGAAAACGGAGAGATCCTTTTCGGAAACTTCAACTGTTGTATGCTTGTCGGCGCCATTGGTATTGAGGAAATCTCTTGAAAGGTCAGCGATAGTCTGTCCCTTCCAATTCATAACCATTCTTGCTTCTTCGGTAACAACCGCTACCTTATATGCTTCAAGGTTTTCGTTTTCAGCGTAGGAGATAAATGTATCAGCGTCCTTTGCCTCAACAACAACTGCCATTCTTTCCTGGGATTCGGAAATTGCAAGTTCTGTGCCGTCAAGTCCGTCATATTTCTTGCGTACTGCGTCAAGATCGATCTTAAGACCGTCTGCAAGCTCACCTATAGCAACGGAAACACCACCCGCACCGAAGTCATTACAGCGTTTGATGAGTCTTGTTACCTTAGGATCACGGAAAAGTCTCTGAATCTTTCTTTCCTCAGGAGCATTACCCTTCTGAACCTCGGACGCCATAGTTGTAAGTGACTTCATGTTATGGCTCTTTGATGAACCTGTAGCGCCGCCGATACCGTCACGACCTGTTCTTCCGCCAAGGAGGATTACTACATCGCCCGGAGCAGGACGCTCACGTCTTACGTTTGAAGCAGGAGCTGCAGCAACTACCGCACCGCACTCAAGTCGCTTTGCAACATATCCGTCATGATATACTTCAGCAACGTGACCGGTTGCAAGACCGATCTGGTTGCCGTATGAGGAATATCCGGCTGCCGCTGTCTGACAGATCTTTCTCTGTGGCAGCTTGCCGGGAATTGTATCTTTAATAGCTGTTCTCGGATCAGCAGCACCGGTTACACGCATAGCCTGGTGAACGTATGCTCTGCCTGAGAGAGGGTCTCTGATGCATCCGCCGATGCAGGTTGCCGCACCGCCGA
>JAGBGV010000139.1 GCA_017935805.1 Clostridia bacterium
AGAAGAAATTCGACTGGAACGCGCCCGTAAAACCTGTGATCGCATGGAGCTCGCTCAGCGGCACTCTTGCCGTAGCAGTTGTACTCGCTCTTGTTTTCTGGTTGTGATTACGTATCTCGTAGAACCCTCAAAATTTATTTTCAAGGAGAAAAAACAAAAATGATTAAAAGAAATAACAGAAGGGGATTCACGATCGTCGAGCTCGTAATCGTTATCGCGGTTATCGTTGTTCTCGCGGCGGTTCTGATCCCCACTTTTGCCGGAATTATCAATAAGGCAAAAGAATCTGCTGACGTTCAGCTCGTAAAGCAGATAAATGATATCCTTTATGCAGATGCGGTTGTAGACGGAAAGCACAAAACTGCGCACGACGCATTTACTACACTTTCCGATAACGGCATTGATGTCACCAGACTCACCCCCACATCAGACGGTAGACTCATCGTTTGGGACTCTGCAAATGACCGTTTCGTCTTGGTAGAAGAAGAGGACGGCGATGAAGTATATCCCGACGACGATCAGACTCCCGCAAGAATATCTCTCTTCATGGCATCCGATACATACGACGCATCCAAGGGCTACTCGATCTATCTGACCGATGCTTTCGAGGGCACCTCTCTCAGCGATGTTACAACGGGTGTTGACGTTGGTAGCAATCCCGATGTTAACTCTGTTACCTACACCGGTAGTGAAGAGGTTATTATCAGAACAAATTCTGAGAACTGCAGCTTCTCGATGTCTCAGGGAACAGTTAACCACTACGGCGTAGCACTCAACGCTATCGTTTCGGGCGGAACTTACAACTGCTTTGCTACTCTTATTGACGGTCAGTATGCTTCTGCAGATGAGATCACAGATCTCTTTGCAGGTGGTCAGGGTACGGAGGAGAGTCCTTACTTGGTTGCTACAGAAGAACAGTTGAAAAACCTTGAAGAATTTTCCAAAGTCGAGACTTACTTCAAACTGGTTGATGATATTACATTTGTAACTAACGAAGATGAAGATGGCCCCTATGGATATATATATACTTATTTCCAAGGAGTTTTGGACGGCGACGGTCACAGCATTATCAATGCTAATACCGATACCTCTGCCCCCTGCCTTTTCTATATGACACCCAGGACTGGTAGTGCTACCATTAAAAATTTGAATTATGTTGTCTCCGGTGTTGTTAAACCTCTCTTCTACATGAATGAGTCCGGATATAACTGCGATGAGTACTCTTTAACAATCGAGAATGTGACCGTTAAGGGTGCGGAAGATAAAATCTATGATCTTTGCGGTTATGGTACCAGCCCGTTTGTAGGAATTAATAATGGTGCAGTTTATTTTAAGAATTGTGTCAATGAGCTCAGCTACACTATTCCCAGCAGTGGCTATGCAGGAATTTTCATTGGCAACTATGGAAACTCCTATACTTTTGCATCCTTTGAAAACTGTGTAAACAAAGGAACTATCAATGGAATCTATCCCGGATTCTTTACAGGTAATGAAACAAGAGAAGTTCAGCTTGTCAATAGCAATACTCAGCCTACATTCAACTTTAAAGGAATGTCTTGCTATATTAGTAATTGCTCTAACGAAGGTGTATTGATAGGTTCTCAAGCTGTAGGCGCTTTTGGTTGCAACTGGCCTGACAAAGAGACAACTAATGACACCTGCGATGCTACCTTGACTTCCGCCCAGTTCAATAGAGGTACAATGATCGTAGGTAACATTACTGTGGGTCTCACATTCAACGGAAATTCTATTTCTGTAGATGCGGCTTCAAATGTTAGCATTGACAAATACGGCGTTTCGTTTGAATCGTATATGGATTGTGGCGATCTTGGAAATAGCCGTTTCACGTACGTAGAATATCTTACTGCAGAAGAAGTAGCAAGCGGAAAGACATTGTCAAAGGTTTCCGCAATAATCAGCAGAGCCGAGCACGAAGCTGCCGGCGGAAGCTATGATGCTGAAAATGCTCCGACATCCGGACTTTATAAGTATAACGTTATTGATAATGGTGACGGAACAAGAACCATCGTTGTAGATACGAGCAACTCGCCAAGCTTCGAGTCCTTCGGTGAAATAGAAAACTCTGTATCCGCATACGATGTAAACGGACTTAGATTGGGTTATAAGCATTACAAATAATTCAAATCATCTCATCCCCGTGAATCACATCCTCGGATGTATTCAAATAAAAAAATTTTTCAAAAGGAGAAAAAACAATGAAAAGAAACAACAAAAAGGGCTTTACAATCGTTGAGCTCGTAATCGTAATCGCAGTTATCGCGATCCTCGCAGGTGTACTTATTCCTACTTTCAGCGGCGTAGTTGAGAAGGCGAAGGAAAGCGCAGCAATTCAGGAAGCTACCAACGCTTACAAAGAAGCACTTGCTCTTGCTCTTGCTGATGATGGTTATATTACAGCAGATGAAACAGCTGAAGCAGGCGACTTTACTTTTAAATTCGGAACCGCAAATAGCTCCGATGCTACATCCACTGCTGTTCCTAGTGGCTTTAAATACACAACAGTAACCGTAGCAGATGGTGTTGTATCCGTATCCTAATCGCCCTACCCCGATAAAGTAAAAAATCCCACCGCGAGAAGCATCCACTCGCGGTGGGTGTTTTTTGTTGCTTCATCCCTTATCGCACGTTTGTTTGCTCTTTTCTTTCTCGGGCGATTCGTGAAGCGCCCCTACACAATTTGATATAATTTTATTGTATCGGCAACAGACGGATGCGCGGCGATGATCTCTCCCAAGGCTCCCTCCGAGAGGTAACGAAGTGACGGCGCGGTAGTGAATGACAACACGGTGCGTTGTCAGAGCCGCGCCGTGACCGAGCCGCAGCGAGACGCTGCCGCGAAGCGGTGGAGGAGATTGCGCAAAGATAGTTTTAAATCTTTTTACAGCCGAGCCATCAAATCTGTTTGTGCACGCACTCTCCCTCACCCTCGTTCCTCGGGAGCTCCTCGATGTTTGCTTGCAAACTCGACAGTCGCTTTGCGACATGCCCGCAGGG
>JAGBGV010000140.1 GCA_017935805.1 Clostridia bacterium
AGGAAACACAGTGCGAGTCCAAGTGTGTACGCGGTATCAAGGGTGAGTCTGTCGGTATCGGACGTCTTGAAAGATTTGTTGCTGACTGGCACAATACTTTCAGCACCGAAGAGCCCGTAAAACCCGAAAGTAACGGACACAGAGTTGCCATCGTTGGCTCCGGTCCTTCCGGTCTTACTTGCGCAGGTGATCTTGCGAAGAAGGGATATGAGGTTACCGTTTACGAAGCACTTCACACCGCAGGGGGTGTACTTGTGTACGGTATTCCCGAGTTCCGTCTTCCCAAGAAGATCGTAGCTAAAGAGGTAGATACGCTGAAAAAACTCGGCGTTCATATTGAGACGAATGTTGTTATCGGTAAGACCTTGACCATTGACGAGCTGTTTGAAATGGGTTACGAGGCTGTATTCGTAGGCTCAGGAGCCGGACTTCCAAACTTTATGGGTATCCCCGGCGAATCACTCAAGGGCGTTTATTCTGCAAACGAGTTCCTCACCAGAAGCAATCTAATGAAATCTTATCTTGATAACCCGGAAACACCTATTATGAAGGGTGGAAAGGTTGCAGTCGTTGGCGGCGGTAATGTTGCAATGGATGCAGCGAGAACCGCACTCCGTCTTGGAGCTGAGAAGGTATATATCGTTTATCGTCGTTCCATGGAGGAGCTTCCCGCACGTAAAGAAGAGGTTGAACACGCTGAGGAGGAAGGCATCGAATTCCGCCTGCTCAGCAATCCTACCGAAATTATCGGCTACAATAATCCCGATGATCGGGGAGATCCTCAAAACGGTTTTGTTACCGGTATGACCTGCGTTAAGATGGAGCTTGGTGAACCCGACGAGCGCGGCAGACGCCGTCCTGTAGTGATCGAGGGCAGCGAATTTACCATTGAAGTCGATACTGTCATTATGTCGATCGGTACGTCACCCAATCCGCTGATCAAGTCTACGACTGAAGGACTTGAGGTCAATCGCTGGGGAGGAATCGTTATTTCCGAGGATGGATTAACGTCTCGTAATGCTGTATATGCCGGTGGCGATGCAGTCACAGGGGCTGCTACAGTAATCTCTGCCATGGGCGCAGGAAAGACCGCAGCAAAAGCCATAGACGAATTCCTGATCAAATAATTTATGAGGAGGTAAAGTTGAAACTTTACCTCCGTTTTGTATCGATATGTATATTATCGATAATGATAATATCGATTATCACATTTAAGAATTTTCAAGTTCTAATACAGTTGATATAATATATATGTACTTGAGAGAAAGGAGTTAAGCGATGGCAAATTCTTCTGTAACAAAGGCGACTTTGTGCAGAGTACCTCAATATTTGAGCTTTTTAAAAGACCTTCCCGCGGAAGAATTCAAACATGTTTCAGCTACTTATATTTCGCGAGAACTTGAGCTTGGTGAAGTTCAGGTAAGAAAGGACCTCAAAGCAATCAGCGGTGAGGGAAAACCTAAACTCGGGTATGTTACCCAAGAACTAATCGGTAAACTTGAGGATTGCCTGGGGTGCAATAAGGTCACTTCGGCTGTGCTTGTAGGAGCCGGTAAATTAGGCAAAGCGCTGCTGGATTATGATGGCTTTGAAAAGTTTGGAGTCAAAATCATAGCGGCCTTTGACAGCAACGAAACCGTTCTGAATCTCAAGGGAAAAATTGAGATCCTGCCAATTCGTCAATTTGAATCATTTTGTAAAGCAAACAGTGTTAAGTTAGGTATCATTACTGTAGGCGAAGGTTCTGCACAGACCGTATGCAACCAGATGGTTGCAAGCGGTATTACGGCAATCTGGAATTTTGCCCCGTGTAAATTGAATGTTCCGGATGAAATCCTGATACAGAATGAAAACCTGGCATTGTCCCTCGCTCATCTCAACAATAAACTTTGTAATAAATAATTTAGGAGGATATAAAATGGACACCAAGAACTATTTTGTCGTAGACAGCGTGGATAAGCTGGAAGAGGCGATTGCACGCACAAGAGAGGCTCAGAAGAAGTTTGCTTCTTTCTCGCAGGAGCAGGTAGATAAGATCTTCCTTGCTGCCGCTTCCGCTGCGAACAAAGCAAGAATCCCGCTCGCCAAGATGGCGGTTGAGGAAACCGGCATGGGTATTGTGGAAGATAAAGTTATCAAAAACAACTACGTTTCCGAATACATTTACAACGCCTACAAGAACACCAAGACTTGCGGAGTTATCGAAGAGGATAAGGCATTTGGCATC
>JAGBGV010000141.1 GCA_017935805.1 Clostridia bacterium
AGATATTTTAAGAATCCGAGACGCGATATGGCTCTCTCTGCCCTTGCAGGTCCCGTATCAAACTTTATTCTTGCATTTATCGGTGTGCTTATCGGTGCGATTCTTACAAAGGTTTTGCCAAATGTTCTTCCGTATACACAGATGGGCGTGAACATTTATCAGGTTTCGCTTACTTTCTTTGAGCTTTTCGCTATACTCAATATCGGACTCGGACTTTTTAATCTTATTCCCTGCCCTCCACTTGATGGTTCCCGTATCTTCTACGTATTTCTTCCTCCAAGATATTACTTTGGAGTTATGAAGTACGAAAGGTATATTTCTCTCGCTATACTGGTTCTTCTTTATACGGGAGTTCTTTCTGTCCCCCTTGGTTATGCAAGAAATCTTATTCTTTCCGGTATGAAATTTCTTGTAGGACTTATTCCTTTTCTTTGAGGTAATAAATGACTGAACTTAATTATAAGCTTGACACATTTGAGGGACCGCTTGATCTTCTCTTGTCTCTCATTTCAAAGCACAAGATCGATATAAACGATATACCCATTGCAATGCTGTGTGATCAGTACATGGCATATATCACCGAGGCACAGAGAATGGACATGGAGCTGTCCTCTGACTTTATCGTCATGGCAAGCGAGCTTATGCTTATAAAAAGCCGTATGCTCCTGCCGCGCGATGAAGAAGCCGAGGAGGAAGACCCGCGTGCGGCTCTTGCGGCGGCTCTTCTTGAATACAAGCGTGCCAAGGCAGCGGCTGAGGATCTAAAAGAAAGATTCGGCGAATACGGACTTCGTATGGTGAAAGATACGGATGAGATCACGGTAGATAAAACCTTTGTTGCAGATCATAGTTTAGATCTCCTGACCAAAGCATACAATCGTGTACTTAACACAGTACGTATTTCTGATGCAGAAGCAAAGAAAAAATTTGAACCCATTATTGAAACACGTCCGGTATCTATCAAATCCGTAGTACGAAGGCTGTCAAGCAGACTTAAGCTTGGAGGTAAGGTGGGTCTTTCCGAATATTTCAGAGAGGCAGATGATAAGCATGAGCTTATCGCCATGTTCATGGCAATGCTTGAGCTTCTCAAATCGGGACTTGTCACTCTCGAATGTGAGGAATACAGAGAAGACGGTGTTATCAACGTAATGGATGAAGGTATGATATCTCTTGCTGACGGTGCTGATGCGGATTCTCTTTCCGGTGCCGTTGCCGATGATACATGATTTTGAAAGGTGAAGCTATATGACTATTGATGAAAATATCGTATCTGAGCCGGTTGAACTTTCCGATGACGAAAAAATGAGCATTGTTGAGGCAGTTCTTTTTGCTGCAGGATATCCCGTTAGCTATACGAAGCTTGCTTATGTTACAGGGTCATCTCCTGCGGAAATTAAAAGACTGATAAACGAACGCTCCGAGTATTACAATTCTCCGGATTCTCTTCCGAGAGGAATTATGATGCTTTGTTTTTCCGATTCATGCCAGCTCTGTACCAAATCCGAGCTTGGCGGATACATCCGCGATGCTCTCGGAATAAAACGCGGAGGTAATCTGTCTGCTTCCTCTCTGGAGGTGCTTGCCATCGTTGCGTACAACGAGCCTGTTACACGTTCTTTCATAGACACTGTAAGAGGTGTGGACTCGTCCTATGCCGTTAATTCTCTTGTAGACAAGCATCTAATTGAGCCCTGTGGCAGACTTGATGTCCCCGGACGACCCATGATCTACAAAACCACTGAAGATTTCCTCAGAGTGTTTGGTATGTCATCCCTCGGTGAGCTTCCTGAGGTGGAAGGTCATCCTGATGCTTCAAAGGATGACGGTACCATTCCGATCGAAGGAATGATGTTTACAGAAAGCACTGACAACAGCGATATACCCGATGAATCGGATAATCTGGTTGAGTTATGATATTTTTGTATATTCTGCTTATTCTGACGGCACTAATATTTTTGGTGCTGATGTTAAGAATAAGGATAACGGTTGCATATAAAAAAGATCT
>JAGBGV010000142.1 GCA_017935805.1 Clostridia bacterium
GGAGACCGATGGACGGCTCGTCCAGGATATACAGCACTCCTGCGAGGGATGAGCCGATCTGTGTGGCGAGACGGATTCTCTGTGCCTCACCGCCCGAGAGAGTTGAGGATTTTCTCGCAAGAGACAGATAGTCAAGTCCGACGGACACGAGGAACCCAAGACGGCTTTTCAACTCCTTGATGATCTCCCGCGCGATCTGCATTTCCGTTTCCGTGAATGTTAGGGAGTTTGTAAACTCAAGGGATTCCACAACAGACATAGAGCAGAACTCGTGAATGTTCTTGCCGCCGACTGTTACCGCAAGGGCATCCTTGTTCAGCTTTGCACCGTGGCAGTCGGGACACTCGCGGTCTGTGAGGAACTGCTCGTAATATTCGTGATCCCAGCTGCCGGGCTGTGCGCGGTTTTCGATTATCTTCAGCAGTCCGTCGAAGGTGACAGTCTGTGTCTGTGAGCGTGCGCCGAAGTGACGTGTCACCGTGAACAGCTCGGGGGAGCCGTACAGCAGAACGTCATATGCGGCTTTCGGATAGTCGCACAGTGGCATGTGCAGGTTCGCACCGTATTTTTCGATTGCTGATTGGATGAGCGGTCCGTTCCAGCTGTCGTCTGTGAGAGATTTGAATCCGTTTACCGCAACAGCTCCTTCAGAAAGGGAGAGAGACTTGTCGGGAATGATCTTTCGGGGGTCAACGGAGCGCAGAACACCGAGACCTGTACAGGTGGGGCAGGCTCCGAAGGGGTTGTTGAAGGAGAACATTCGCGGTTCAAGCTCGCCGAAGCTGATCCCGTGCTCGGGGCAGGCGTAGTTTGTGGAGAATTCTTCCTCTTTTGATTCGCCGCCGTCTCTGGGCATGGTTACGCAGGTGACAGAGCCTCCCGATTCCCGAAGCGCACATTCCACAGAGTCGGTGAGACGTCCGCGAAGATCCGGCTTCATTACAAGTCGGTCGATTACCAGCTCCACTGTGTGGCGCAGGTTCTTGTCAATCTCGATATCCTCGGAAAGATCGTATATTATTCCGTCAATTCGAGCGCGGACGTAGCCGTTTTTCTTTGCGTCCGCAAGGACTTTCTCCTGGCGACCCTTTTTGCCGCGGACAACTGTGGAGAGGATCATGAATCGCTCACCCTCGGGCAGTGACATAATCTTGTCGATTATCACGTCCGTTGTAGTCTGACGGATCTCGCGGCCGCAAACAGGACAATGGGGTACGCCCAGTCGCGCGTAAAGCAGGCGGAGGTAGTCATATATTTCCGTTACCGTGCCGACGGTTGAACGGGGGTTTTTTGATGTGGTCTTCTGGTCTATGGAAATGGCGGGAGAGAGACCCTCTATTGAGTCAACGTCAGGCTTGTCAAGCTGTCCGATGAACATTCTCGCGTAGGATGAGAGGGATTCCACAAACCGTCTGTGACCTTCGGCGTATATTGTGTCAAATGCGAGAGAGGATTTACCCGAGCCGGAGAGCCCTGTGAACACAACGAGCTTGTCGCGTGGCACCTCCACATCTATGTTTTTCAGATTATTCATCCGCGCACCGCGAACGATTATTTTTTCAGGCATCTTTGCCTCCTTGGATTCATTTTATCTTTCTTGGTATATCGGTAAGACCTGCAATGTAGTCGAGAGAAACATTGTAGTATTCGGCGAGAGCGATCGCGCGGGAGAATGGCAGATCACGCTTTCCGTTTTCGTATTGTGCGTAATACGACTGACTTGTGCCGATGATATCAGCGATCTCTTCTTGGCTTTTGCTTGAGAGTTTTCTCAATTCTTTTATCCTTGGCAAATCTTTCATAAAAATGATCTCCATTAATGTTTGAAATTGATGTTGTTTGAAAAAAACTATAAAAATGAACTAAAAAAGCTTGACTTTAGTTCATATATGAACTATAATATACACGTACGAAAATTTTTATTCCAGATATGAACTAAAATCACAATTATTGAAACTGTTGTGGTATAATGCGAAATAACACTTATTACTCTTGGAGGTTATATGAACAGTATATTTGAAGAAATATGGGCAACATCTCTCGCGGACACGCATTTAGCGCATGGCGGCGAAGATGAACGGATTTTGGATATCCTTGAGAAATACGAGGAGAAATTGCTTGATTCTCTGGGCGAGGACATGAAACCGATATTTGAAGAATACAATCTCACCCAAAATGAGTTGTCTGCCGTATGCGGAAAACAGTATTTCTTTGCAGGCGTACGTTTTGCAACAAAATATCTGCTCGAGGTGATGTATGGGTGAATCGGAATTGTCCGTCAGCAGGCTTTGTCGGAATCTCATTAAGCCTTCTCCAGCATTTAGAATAAATGCGTTGGAGAAGGTGGCACGAAGTGCCGGATGAGGAGACCAAAGCCTGCACGTCCTATCGAGATCCCATCTCGCACGACGGACGACAACTAATATCATAATTGCTTGTTATCCACCCTCCCTATTATCTCGTCTGCCCGCAGCTTGTCACAGCGATAGGCTTTGCGGAGTAGCTCAGAGGGGATGAATTCGTCATATTTCTCGAAAACCGGGGATTCGCCGGGGGATATAAGTGAGTCAAGATCAATTCCGTCGCGGCGTATCTGCTCGCTTATCATCCGCATCATTTCGTCTCCCCGACCGCCTTCCAGCTTGAAGGTCATGTAGTAGCATCCCTCAAACTCCATGCCGGTGAGCTTGAATCTGCCTGCGTTACGCACAAGATAACGGCGAAGCGTGCGGAAACTGCGAGTGCCAAGCCAAGGGAACAGCGCCCATGTGTATCCGCCGAGAGGTAGAATACAGCTCTCTGTCAACCCTGTGTTTCTTGCCACAGCACGGGCGACGCGGAGTCTCTCAAGCGCTCCCTCACGGAGATATGGATATTCCGTATCCTCGCGGAGCACTTGTCTCATTCGCTCGAGTATTCTTGTGTGAACCTCGCCATAGTCTCCGGGCCAGCTGATTTCCATTTTACCCGCAACCGGCTTAACGTAGATGAGATGTCGGGGTATGTCAAGCTCCTCAACCTCCCACACGCGACCTGCCAGGGCAAATCTGTCGCCAACCGGGGGAGGAGTGGTAATAACGCCTATTTCATCGGACTCGCAACGAACGGTAAAGTCCTCGCTGTCCTTGAATACGGCATAGAACTTGAAGGAGTTGACCAGCTTTTCGCCGCGAAGTCCAACTATAAGCTCACGCTCGTCAGTCAGCTCCAGCCAGTCATTGTTGACCATTGAGAGAAGCAGGGTCTTGTAGTCTTCTTCCTCTATATATCGGAATGGGGGCAGGGAAAGGATCTTCTCTGCCAATGCTTTGGGGGTAAGTGCGCCGCTGCTTGCAACTGTTGACAGGGTTTGCTGGAACAGAAGGGAGTAGGGGCATTTTCGCATTAGCGGCGGCTCGATGAATCGCTCTTCGATGTAAAGCTGAACTATGGCAATGGCCTTGAGCAGCTCCCATGGGATAAGTCCCGGCAAGGGAGTGTTCGGCAGGGGATTTTCCTCACGGAACACCATCATCATCTCCGGTGGATCTCCACGTCTGCCGCTTCGTCCAAGTCGCTGCAGGAATGATGACACGGAGTTGGGTGAGCCCTGCTGAATGATGCGCTCAAGCTTGCCGATGTCGATACCAAGCTCCATTGTTACTGTAGCACAAGCAACAGCGCTGATGTCGTCATCCTTCATTTTCAGCTCTGCTTCCTCGCGGATAGCGGCGGAGAGAAAACCGTGGTGGATGAGGAATCGGTCGGGGTCGCCTCGGTAGTCGGCTATTTCACGAAGGGTGGCGCAGATGTATTCCGTCTCCTCGCGGGAGTTGGAGAACACGATTGCTTTTTTGCCCTCGGTGGCTTCATATATATATTCGTAGCCCGGGTCAAGGTGCATGGTCTCCTCACGGCGGTTGCCAACGGGAGTTACAGCCTCGGCTACGTCCTTGTCCACAATGTAGAAGTGCTCCATGCCAAGCTTCCAATGTACCTTTGACGGCGGTATTTTTGCAACTACTGTGTCACGACCGCTGCCAGAGCCGAGCCAAGCCGCCGCCGTGTCCATGTCTCCGATAGTGGCGGAAAGTCCGATACGACGGGGAGAGATGCCTGTTTTCTGACGCAGTCTCGCAAGCTGGCAGATGATCTGATTTCCGCGATCGCTTCCCGTGAGGGTGTGGATCTCGTCGATCACGATGTAACGGAGATCTCCGAACAGTCGAATGAGGTCGGAGGAACGGTGTATGAGCATTGCTTCAAGGGATTCGGGAGTGATCTGCAATATCCCTCGGGGTGTTTTCAGTGCCTTTGATTTGTGGGACTGCGCCACATCCCCGTGCCAGTGATAAACAGGGATGCCTGTCTCGTCGCACAGCTCGGATATACGCCCAAACTGGTCATTTATAAGGGATTTCAGCGGAGCAATATAGAGCGCACCAAAGGACTCGGGCATATCATCGTAAAATTCCGACAGAATAGGGAAGAACGCGGCTTCCGTTTTGCCCGAGGCGGTCTGGGAGGGGAGGAGCAGGTTGGTGTCAGAACCGAATATTACCTCTGCTGCCGCAACCTGAACAGGGTTCAGCGCTTCCCACCCGCGGCTGTATATATATTCTCTTATAAACGGTGAGTATGAATCAAAAACAGACATAATGTCACCTCGAGGAGTTATGAGTTATGATTTCACTTCGTGAAAGTTATGGTTCGCTGCGCGAAGTTATGAGCCCCGGAAACTTTTTTCACGTTGTTCAAAAAGTAATTTTCATTAATAATTGTGCCAATCGAACTGCACGGAAAGATTCTGCGAGATGGAGATAATCCTCCGATTCAACGCTATACCATCTTTCACGACAGACAGTCGAGCAACGCAACATAGTTGCGTAACCTGTCCCTACGGGGAATTCGTTTTTTCGTCAGCGGGTTCGGTGGGATCTTACCAAGCCTTCTCCAGCATTTAGAATAAATGCGTGGGAGAAGGTGGCAGACGAAGTCTGACGGATGAGGAGACTAAAGCACGGATTGTGATGATGTAGTCAACTTAACTTTATTCAACGGACAACGAAACATCATTAAAACTGTATATCGTCAAGAGTGATCTTCGGCTTTTGCGGTGGGGTGGACGAATTTTTTTCTTCCTCGATGGCTTCGTCCACAGAGGAGGAAACTGTGCTTCGCTCCACTGTTCCCACGATCTCGGCAAACGACTTGTCGGGATTTGTGAGCAAGAGGTCGAGGAGTGTCACAAAGTCACGGATTATCTCTCGGGGCGTTATCATTGAGTCAGCTCCCTCCCGTGAGAGGGATGCGGCGAGAAAATCACGCATATTTTCTTCGGTAAGTCGCACATCCCACTTGTGATATTCTCCATGGAGTGAAGCAAGTCGGATAACCAAGGCGAGGAGCTCGCTGTCGGAAAGGCGCTTCAGTCGGAGTACGGGCTGCATCAGGGAACGAAGTTCACCACCGAATCTGTGATCCGCAAGTCTGCTTCGGAGCGCTTCGTAGCTGTAAAGACCCCGTCTGCTGTCCTCGAGAAACTGGGGTGTGCCGCCGAAAACGATCATCAGCCCGGGAGCACGTCCCTGCATGGTGTCGTTGAACATGGCGAGTATCTTTTCGTAGTTGTTCTCGCGGGAGATGCGGTTGGGTATTTTGTAAAGGTTCACGCACTCGTCGATGTACACGCACATTCCGCTGTAGCCAACAAGGCGGACGAATGCGGTGAACAGCTTGAGATAGTCGTACCAGTTGTCATCGTTTATGACGGAAATAGAGCGGATTCCCGTAGCACCGCGAGCCTCTGTTCGGGTGTTGTATTCTCCGCGAAGCCACTTGAGACAAGCGGACTGCTTCAAATCATCGTCATTTCTCCATGCGAGATAGTATTCCCGAAGCACGGAGGCAAAGTCAAAGCCGCCAACATCCGCCTCAAGCTCTCGGAGGCTCTTCATTATACGTCGACCGAACTCGGCAGAGTATTCCTCGCTGTCGCGGTCATAGCCTTCCTCGGAAAGAGTCTGTCCGATGCCTGTGAACCATTTACCGAGGATCACGGGAAGCGCACCTCCGTCGGGGGAAGACTTGACTGCCATATTCTTCATCAGCTCGCGGAAAGTTGCAAGGCCGTAGGATGACGAGCCTGTCAGCTTTCGTTCAGGTGAGAGATCGCAGTCCGCGGTAACAAAGCCACGGTCAAGGGCATATCCGCGGGAAAGCTGGATAAGGAAGCTCTTGCCGGAGCCGTAGCGTCCGATTATGAATTTTGTTGAGCCCTCGCCGTCTGCTACTCGGTCAAGGGAGTTTGTCAGCGCCTCGATCTCGTCGTTTCTGCCGATGGCGATGAACGGCGCGCCCACTCTCGGCACAACGCCGCCTGACAATGATGAAAGGAGCGTACCGAGTATGCGTCTCGGCACTTTATTTACTGCATTTGTAACCAATTTTCAGCGTCCTCTCTGTAATCTTCAATGATTCGATATCCGTTTCCCGGGTCCTCGAGTAGGATATCTCCGATAATATCTAAAAACAGTGTATTGATCCTGTCTGCCGCCTCGCCGTCGTACAGTCCGTTCTCGCGGCAATATTCGCGGAATCTGCCACGGAGCGCTGAAGCTACACCGCCGGTGATAATGTCGTCGGCTGCAGGGGCAGTCTCGGGCTCGGATGTGATGTCGTATGTGGGTTCGTCGGCGGATATGATTGTCTCTGCGGAAAAATCATCCATGTCGGTCATCTCGCCTTCGATCTGCAACTCGATGTCGGGGATGTATTCTTCCGCTTTTTCGACGTATTCTTCACCTGTGAGCCGCTCTGTGTTCACCCATGACTGCCGCTCGATCTCTGCCGCTTTTGAGAGATCAAAGCCGCTGTCCTCGGACTCGTAAAGCTTCAGGTAATCCCTTGGCATATACATGTCCTCCCGGTTGACTGCTGTTGTGACGGGGATAAGCGGGCGGAAGTATTCGTCAATGGCTGCTTCGCTTGTTTTTGCCACGTCATCTGCCCGCAGCTTGGACTTTATTCCGAGCAGGACTCTCACCTTGTTCTCGCTGTGCTTTACCATTGCGGTTATAGCCCCTCTTACGTCAGCGCAGCGTGTGAAGGATGAGAACTCAATATCCACTCGCTTTTTTATGCCGGAGGACACTATTGCACCGCAGTAGCTGTCACGGGTCATTTTGTAAATTCTGTCAAGGGAGAATGGCTGATTTTTAGCTGTCAGCTCTGCGCGAATTGCCTTGCCGACTGCTAGAGGAATATGAGTGTCGTAGGCTTCGCGGTTGTCGGTATAGTATCGCGATGCGGTGTAGTCATAGTCGGAGGACACCTCCATTACCGTTTTGCCGAGGGAGGTCAGCACAGAGTCATCGGGGGTGCTAAGTGCTCCTGTTACAAGGGGATCAAGGTAGAACTCCTTGAACTGCGCCTTCGGTGTGATGATCGGTAAAATGACGTCCAGCGACCTTGGCAAAGAACACTTGTTTATCATACAGTAGTCTGCCAGCCACTCGCAAAGATATCCGTCAAGTCGGGGCTGACGCTCTCTGTATGCCAGCCATATGGATGCAACAATGTCTGCTCCGATCTCGGGCGGTATCTCTCCCGGCAGGTTGAATATTTCGTAAATGTATAGCTGGATGTATCCAAGATCACAGTCGGGGTATCTTCCAAGTCGGATATTCTCGCGGAGCCAGCGGTAATATTCCATTTGCCGACTGCTCATGTGTGCATATTGCGGCACATATGACATAAAGGGAACAGGTGCCATTTCTGTGTTGGGATCAACTCGGCAAGGGGCGTTGTGGCTACTTAAGGCGTCGCTTGTGAATCGGGAGTAAAACTCTGTTCCGCTTTCCCATGTGCGCACCGTGATCTTGCCGATGAGAGCGCCTCCGGGAGAGTATTCCCGTATGAGTTTGCTCTCATTTTTAACAGTATTGCCCCCGAAAGAGACAAAATTGCGGCTTACAGGCACATTTCTGCGGTAAGAAGAGGTGACTGTGCGCTTGGTTCTCTCGTCCTCGCGGTAGGATGAACGGGGCGGTATCTTCTCACTTGCGGCTGCCTTTGAAGCGTCGTATTCGTTCTCGCTGCGGACAACTGTGGTATCAACGGTGTGACCCTCGAAGTCAGGCTTTTTGTAGACTCTTGCTTTCGGTGCGCCAAGGTTCCAAAAGTCATCGCGGTCGGTGCCTCTGACTGCTTCTGCTGCAGCTCTTGCTGCCTCCTGTGCCGCTGTTCGTATTCTTTCGGAGATGCGGGCTATTTCATCCTTGATCTGTGCCTGCTCCTCAGCACTTGCGGAGAACAGGTTCTGCGTCAGAGTTGATATTTTCTTGTAGAGATCCGCGATTATTTCTTCGGTGCGTTTTTCACTCATGCTCACCCCTCCCCTCGACAAAAAACAAACAAATGTTTTGAATAAATCATTATATCATATATTTTTTCTTATGTCAATGATTTCGTATTACTAAATATCATTTTTTCTTGCCGCGCTGATAATTGTACTGTGTTATTATTCGCAGATTATGCATAAGAAACCTGTGTTTTCCTGTGTTTGTTGTATATATGCCTTGACATATACGTTTTAACGTGATAAAATATTAATGCAAAAATCTTTCATTCTCAATCCGGAAGCCAAACCGAAAGGAAACATATCTTATGGCAAACTATTATCAAAAGGAAATAGAAACTGCCTCACCTGAGCAGATCAGAGCATGGCAAAACGAACGCTTGCTCAAGACCCTGCAGCATGTGTGGGACAACAATGCATACTATAGAAAGAAAATGATCGACCGCGGCGTCCTTTTAGGGGATATTAAGTCGGTGGACGACCTTTGGAAGCTGCCTTTCCTTACAAAAGATGACCTCCGCGAGGCATATCCTTACGGACTTATGTCAGCGCCCCTGTCCGACTGCGTGAGAATCCAGTCCACCAGCGGCACGACCGGTAAGCGCGTTGTTGCGTTCTATACACAGGAAGATATCGAGCTTTGGGAAGACTGCTGTGCCCGTGCGATCGTGGCGGTGGGCGGAACAAAGGATGACGTTGTACAGGTCTGCTACGGTTACGGTCTGTTCACAGGCGGTCCCGGACTCAACGGCGGCTCACATAAGGTTGGCTGCCTCACGCTCCCCATGTCCTCCGGTAACACAGAGCGTCAGCTTCAGTTTATGACTGACCTTGAGGCGACTATCCTCTGCTGCACACCCTCCTACGCGGCTTATCTTGCTGAATCCATTTACGAAAAGGGAATCAGAGATCAGATCAAGCTGAAGGCAGGTATCTTCGGTGCGGAAGCTTGGACAGAAGAGATGCGCCGCGATATCGAACAGAAGCTGGGCATCAAGGCATACGACATTTACGGTCTTACCGAGCTGTCCGGTCCCGGCGTGGCATTCGAATGCGAAGAGCAGACAGGTATGCACATCAATGAGGACCACTTCATTGTTGAAACTATAGATCCCAAGACAGGTGCAGTTCTCCCCGAGGGTGAGAGAGGCGAGCTGGTATTCACAAGCATCACAAAGACTGCATTCCCCCTGATCCGCTACCGCACAAAGGATATCGGTGTGCTGAAGCGTGAAAAGTGTTCCTGCGGCAGAACATTTGTGAAGATGTCCAAGCCTATGGGTAGAAGCGACGATATGCTCATCATCAAGGGCGTTAACGTATTCCCGTCCCAGATCGAGATGGTACTTCTCGAGCGCGGACTCACCTCGAACTACCAGATCATCGTCGACAGAGTCGGCACGACCGACACGATCGAGGTCAAGGTCGAGATGACAGCGGAGCTTTTCTCCGACACGATCAACTCGATCAGCATCCGCGAAGCAGAGATCCGCGACGCTCTCAAGAACACGCTCGGAATCATGGCGAAGGTCTCCATCGTCGAGCCGAAGTCCATCGTTCGCAGCGAGGGCAAGGCAGTCCGCGTCATCGACAAGAGAAAATTATACAACGCGTAAGCGCGTGAAGATTAGGAGGACAAAATGTCAATTAAGCAGCTTTCAATTTTCGCCGAGAACAAGATCGGCTCGGTCTGCGAGATCACGGGCATTCTTCTTGAATCGGGAATCAACATCCGCGCTTTCAGCGTAGCAGATACGCAGAGCTACGGCGTTCTCAGACTGATCGTTGACGATCCGAGGGGCGCTGCATTCAAGCTCTCGGAGGCAGGCAAGATCCTGCACGTAACGAACGTCATCGGCGTGATGATCCCCGACCGTGAGGGCGGACTCAACGCTGTCCTCGAGATACTCTCCGAGGAGAACATCAGCGTTGAATACCTCTACGCTTTCCTCGCACCGACAGCGGGACATGCGTACGTAGTGCTCCGCGTATCCGACAACGAGAAAACGGAAAATATTCTCCGCTCCCGCGGTGTCACACTCCTCACAGATGAGGACCTACATAAATAAAATCAAAAAGCCCATTCCGTGTGGAATGGGCAATTTTTATTTTATTATTCCTCGTCTTCGTCCTCATCCTCGTCTTCGTCGGTCTCAACGACAAGGCGGGTGAGCGTCATCTTCGAGATTCTGTGGTCCTTGATCTCCGTCACGCACACGTGGAGCGCGGGAAGCTCAAGCTCAAACGTGGTTCCGTCCTCGGGAACAACACCGTATTCGGCGAAAACGTATCCGCCGATCGTATCGTACTTTTCAAGAGGAAGCTCGATCTCAAGCTCCTCTGCAATAACGTCAAGGGGTGCGACACCGCGTGCCTCCCACGTGTCGTCCGAGATCTTTGTGATGTCGGGCTCTTCGGGAACTGCCTCGTCACCGTCGTCGAGATCGCCGAGGATCTGCTCAACGAGGTCGTTCATCGTAACGATACCCATCATTCCGCCGTACTCGTCGAGCACTACGGCAAAGTGGTTCTTCGTCTTCTTCATCTGCTTGAAGAGAACGTCCGCGTGGATTCCCTCGGGAACGAAGTACGCAGGACGTACGACCTCCTCGAGCATCGCGCTTCTGTCCATACTGCGGTATCTGAAGAAGTCCTTCACGCTGAGGACACCGACTACGTTGTCGATCGTCTCGTCACACACGGGATATACCGAGTGGCGCGTTTCATGAATGATCTCCTCCCACTTATCGTTGTCGTCCTCCATCCAGAGAATGGCGATGTCGGTACGGTGCGTCGCAAATTCGCTAACCGTGAGATCGTCAAATTCGAATATGTTCTGAATGAGCTCCTGCTCCTGCTCGTCGATGACGCCCTTCTGGCTGCCTTCGTCGACCATGAAGCGGATCTCTTCCTCACTCACCTGCTCCTCTTCTTCGTTCGGGTCAATACCGAGGAGTCTGAGAACTCCGTTCGTTGATGCGGAAAGGAGCCATACGATGGGAGTGAATATCTTTGATACTCCGCAGAGCATGGGAGCCATGCCGAGTGCGAGCTTCTCACTCTGCTTCATGGCGATGCGCTTGGGAACAAGCTCACCGCAGATGAGCGTTATGTACGAGAGAAGGAGCGTGATCACGATGACCGATGCCGACTGGATCGTATCGTGCGGGAGCTGCACTCCGCGAGCTTCACCCATGGACATGATCCACGCGGTGAGGCGGGAGGCGAAGTTATCAGATGCGAACGCACTTCCGAGGAATCCCGAAAGCGTGATCGCAACCTGGATCGTTGATAAGAATTTCGAGGGGTTCTCCGTGAGACGTCTGAGCTTTCTCACCTTTCTCGTTTCGTCACCCTCATATTTTGCAAGCTTAGCTTCATTTACAGATAAAACCGCGATCTCCGCGCACGCGAAGACGGCGTTTAAAAATATCAGTATTAATTGGAGAAGAAGCTGTCCCCAAATCGTATTCATAATCTAATTTTTCCTCCGAATATTTTGTGCCGTGCACTTGATTTAATTTTTACTTTATGCTTTAGATTCGGTGGAAAGATCAGGTCAACAGCCTGAGAAAATGCAAAAAGGAATATCTGCAAGCAAAAAAAGACCGCAGCAATGCTTTTTTATAGCAATCCCCGCGTAGTGCGTATTTGATTCCTCGTCGATTACCGTCTGTACAATCGCCGACGTCCATCTTAATGTGTTCCTCCGTTAATTAATGATTACTACACATTATATCACGCGTTCGGCGCGTTGTCAAGGGGAGTGACGCTTTATTTTATGGAAAAAGGTGCTGTATTCGGCATTTGTGCTAAAATACAGCGCTGTTTTTTCGCAAAATGACGGATGTGATATTCTTGAAATAGCAGGTCGTCTGTGGTATAATTTAATAAATCAATTACGGAATAACGCACAAAAAGGACACCACAATGAAAAAGCTTGTATCTTTACTTCTAGCGCTTCTTTTGATCTCATCCGCGATCGCTATGACAGCGTGCGATAACGAGAGCGCGACCGAAGCACCGACGGAAGCGCCCACTGAGACTCCGACGGAAGCTCCCACTGATGAAAATAACAATGAAAAAACGGAGGAAGACAAAGTGAACAACGTAATGATATTCGGTGACAGCTACTCCACGTTCGACGGATACATGCCGGAGGGCTTCGTGAGCTTCTACTCCGAAAACAAGCGAATAGAAACAGACGTCACGAAGGTTGAGGAGACCTGGTGGCATCTGCTCACGGAGGAGTGTGGTTTGAATCTTGTGCAAAACAACTCCTGGTCGGGCTCCACCATCGGATATACGGGATACAACAACGCCGACGCATCCCACACGAACTCGTTCATCTACAGACTCCGCAATTTGATCGACGAGGGCTTCTTCGAGGAGAATCGCATCGACACAGTGTTCGTCTTCGGCGGCACGAATGACTGCTGGGCGAACGCTCCCCTCGGCATGCTGAAATACGAGGACATCACGGAAGAGGATCTCTACACCGTACGTCCCGCAATAGTTTATTTCTTCCGCCTGCTCCGTGAGACGCTCCCCGAGGCTGAGATCTACTGCATCGTGAACACGGGGCTGGGGATCGAGATCACAGAGTGCTTCGGCGACGCCTCGGCAAAGATCGGCTTCAAGACGATATATCTTTACAGGATCGACAAGTACTATGAGCACCCGACGATACGCGGAATGGCCCAGATCAAGGATCAGATCGCCGCTGTGATAAACAAAGAAAAATAATCCCTAAGGAGAACAATATGAAAAGACTTTTATCCCTTATTCTCGCACTCGTGATGCTCGCGTCCGCTGTAGCTATGAC
>JAGBGV010000143.1 GCA_017935805.1 Clostridia bacterium
GCTCGTAAATTTTCTCCTCATCGGCAATAGCCTCCAATGAACCACGCGACTATCGCGTGGTTTTCGGTATACAAAAAAGCCGCAGTGCATTACAGCACCACGGCTCGTTAAATATTCAGTTAACAGTTAAACCGGCTCGACCTCGATCTTCATAATGGTACGCTGAATATCCGCACCGCGCAGCTCAACAATGTAGTCAAGCTCCATTTCGCCACCCATCGCGAAGGTGAATCCGCCTCTGCACTTCTTGGTGTAAAGTGCGATTTCAAAAGGAGCGATAGGAGTCTGATACACAGTAATGTGACGCACCCCCTCCTCGCAGACCAGCGCACTGACCACACCGCCTGTGTGATAAATGGAAACTGACTTTTCCTTTGCGGGGTCAAATCTGATAACGGTGTTCGTGTCCTCCATGGACTCATCCTCCGTGTACGACACCTCAAGCACCTGACGTCCATCCTCAAGGATCACCTTTTCGATCACACCGAGGGTCTCAAAAACGTAAGCGTCATCCTCTGTGCCCTCGTCATCCTCAAGCAGCTTCAGAAACATCTCAAGCTTGTCCGCAAAGTTCTGCATAGGCGGCAGATCAGCTTCATCCTCGCCCTCCGCGCAGTATTCGTTCAGCTCCTCCTCGGTGGGGTATCCGATAACGCCGTTTTCGCGGTCAAGTATCTCGTATAGCGCATCATTCATCTCCTCGGGATAGTCCTCGGGATCGATCACATCTGTACGCTTCGGCGCAGGCTCAGGATCAAACATGGTCATAAAATTGCCGTATCTGGCAAATCTGTCCATGTCATGCACTATGTGACGGGATGACAGCTTTATCTTCACAGGCTGCCTGCGAGTCACGATCGGACCCCGTCCGTAATTCATATCACTCATATTATTATCTCCGTTAAATCAAATGAACAGGTCTGATGGTAGGGCTCTTGTTCAGCTTCAGCCCGTATTTTTCCACCATTCCGATAGCCTTGGCATATGCGTCCGCGTCATAAGCAGTAGATGCCGAGTGAGCGTCGCATCCAATGCACACCTCAGCTCCCATTTTGCCGCACAGCTCCCAGAAAATGTCTCTCGGATAGTGGCGAGTTTCTCTCACGCCGAGAAGATTGATCTCAAGTGGTATGCTGTTTGCCTTGGCACACTCGATCATGCGACCGTAATGGGCATCGGATATTTCCCGCGCTCCCTCGAAGTACACAAGATCCGGGTGAGCAACATAAGTGAACACGCCCGTTTCCATCGCCTCGCATACCTCGTCAACATACTGCGACAGAAATGCCTCATCCCCTGTGCGGACACCGGCATACTTGCCCGAGAGCTCATTGTCAATAAAATGCTGACCGAGGATAAGATAGTCTATCGGGTACTGCATCAGCCGCTTTAATGTTTCGTTAAAGAACTTCGGGTAATACTCCGCCTCGTAGCCGAGCTTAATGTCGATTATTCCCTTGTATTCTTCGCGAAGAGCAAGAATGGTGTTAACATAGTCCTCTACTCTTTCCCATCTCATTCTGTAACCGGAATAGTAAGTGCCGGGGAAGAAGTAGGGAACATGATCCGAAAAGCCAAAAACCTTCAGCCCTGCCCGAATTGCGTTCTCAACATATTCCTTCTCCGATCCCGAAGCATGGTTGCATCGGGTTGTATGTGTATGTAAATTTACGATCATATTCATAATCAGTCCTCCGTTTTGCAAGTATATTTTATCACAATCCGCGGCGGGATACAATATCGTGATGCGAAATTATCAGAGAAAATTACGGAAAATGTCCGGGAACATCGGTATACGGGAAACAGGGTATTGACAAAGCCGTCCGGGTGTGCTATAATACAGCCAATCGAACATTTGTTCTTTTCCTCTGCCGAATAATAAAGGAGAAGCAGGCAAATGAATAAAAACGAAAGATGTATTGCACAATGCCGCAGCTGCGGTGAGACGCTATACGACGGCGACACAGCGTACAAGCTGTTAGACGCATACTACTGCCCCGGTTGCGTATCTGACTCAATGGTGGTATGCCGCCCGGACGATTATTACGAATATCCACACGCGATGAAGTCAGTAAGAGAGGATGATTAAATTGACGAAGAATTATGCCATGAAAGTTGCTGAAAAGCTGCTGTACGACCTGGAATTATACAGATCATCTTTGAATTTCTATAAAGGGATACTGGAATGTGACGCACTGCCCGAGGAGAAATACCGAACAGCACACGCAAAGATAAAATACATAGAGCACTTGCTATCGACAGCGGAAAACGCGCTTGGACTCCTTGACGAAACAGAGAAGAAGGTCATCACCGATATCTATTTCCGCAAGGAAGAGCTGTACGACGTGTGCGAGGAATGCTCCCTCGAGAGAAGCAGTATTTACCGATATCGCACAAGCGCGCTGAAGAAGATTGCCAAAGCAGTCTACGGCATAGACGAAAACGAAGCGGTATAATAAAAAACGGCAGGAGAAATCACCTCTCTTGCCTTTTTGTTATTATATGAAGCTCACCCGATCACCTCAAAGAAGCTGCAGAATCGCTCATCCGCCTCAAGCATCACGCCGATATATCGCTCGCCGTCTGCAAAAACGAGTATTATCGCGTCAGCAGTCCACGGAGTCAGCGTGTAGTCAAATATTGGAAATCGACCGCCGTTCTCCATTTTGTATTTCTCCCGCAGCTCGCGTTTTACGCCTCTACCGTTTCCCACAAGCACCGCTTCCTTCAAGTCACCGAGCGACAGGCGACATTGCACCACACCCTCACGCCCTGCGTATCCTCGAAGCACCGCAAGGTCCAGCAAATAAAACGGCACATCCCGAATGGACGCGTAACCCACAGCCGCACCTGTCGTGTCCTCGTCTCCACGCAGCCTTATATCATACACAACCCGTGCAAGAACGTATCGCGCGGCAACAAAAGCGGCAGTAAACAGGCAAAGAAAAGTCAGCCCGTACAAGCGAAAATAAAAGCTCACGCCACCGCACAGCACTATGACTGCGAGAAGAGTATAAACTATCGCTTTTCTTTCCTGCTTTGGCATACAGCGCATGATGTTCCCTCCGTTTTTTCGTATAAAAAAAGCGTGCCCGTGTTACCAAACGATAGCACGGACCATAACTTACGCTTCTTCAGTTGTCTTAATTACCTGCTCGCCGTCGTAATAACCGCAAGCCTTGCAAACACGGTGAGCAAGATTGTATTCACCGCAGTGTGAGCACTTAACCATTCCGGGCAGTGCGAGCTTCCAAACGTTGGAACGTCTCTTGTCGCGTCTAGCCTTGGATGTTTTTCTCTTCGGTACAGCCATTTGTCAAACCTCCCTCGGTATTATCAATCAGGTGTTATTTTACACGTTACATTCTATTATAACACACTCATTCTTGATTTTCAAGTAGTTTTTGCAAAATTGCAAGCTTTGGATTAATATATTTTTCCTCTTTACAGCCGCAATCTCCGTCTTTCAGATGCTTTCCGCACTTAGGACAAAGTCCGGGGCATTCATCGTCGCACAAAACGAAGGACGGAAGTGAAAGAGAAATCTCCTCCATGATATCAGCATCGGGAATAATCCGCGCCTCATTCACGCAGATAACATCCTCAGTTACACCATCCCACTCATCGTCATCGGAAAGGTGAGAATCCACACCAATGGACGAGCGGTCGGTAATAACAAGACGTTCGATATCAAATTCGAGGACAGCGTTGATGGGGTCAAGACATCTCGAACAAACAGTATCATAGTTCACAGTCACATGAGCCTTGAACATCATACTGCCGAGGGTGTCGTA
>JAGBGV010000144.1 GCA_017935805.1 Clostridia bacterium
CCATCCGGGAGGGAGCTGTCACCGTAGGTGACTGAGGGAGAGTGCGAAACAATAAAAATAATCCAAACCCAAAGTAACGCCTGCTCCTTCCGTCAGACTACGTCTGCCACCTTCCTCCCGGAGGAAGGCTTAGAAAGCAGCCCGTTTACGGGTGGCAAGCAAAAAATGCATGACTGACAGGTCCAAAAACAGCGTACTTGTACGCAGCCAGTTTAGATAGGGCTATGCCCGAAAATGAAAAACCACCCGCTATGCGGGTGGATATTTATTTCATGTTAGTGTGCTTAGAAATTTACATAATCAGGCCAGATCTGCCAGCGTCCATCATATTTGACGACTACAAAGCGGGTTGTTGTTTTGCCCCAATAGATTGATTCCTTGCCCTTGAATGTAACCCAAACGTATTTAATATCGCTGAGCTTACTTTCATCAAATGCATCTCCGCATGTGTAGCGCATTTCATCAATTAATGCTTCGCGGTCTCTTTCATTTGGATCTTGCGGGCGCGCAGTTCTGAACGATACGATATAGTTCGACAGATCTTCTACATTTTTTGAAATTATCGATGCGATTTTTTCGCGGCTGTATCCTTCAGCGTCAAGCAAACAACTTGCGTATGAGTTGACTACTGCCATAGTGTCGCCTCTCTTATAGCATCTCATAACATGGCTTACTTTAGCCCGAGGTCCAATCAAGAAGCCAAGCCCAATTGCTATTGCCACAGCAACAATTACTGCAATTGCAGAACAGATGATAACAGACTTCTTCATGACGGTAACGCGGACGTCTTCAAACGGTGTACCGCATATTCCGCATTTTGTTGCACTGTTTTTGTGCTTAACGCCACATTGTTTGCAAACTTTTGACATAGTAGAATCTCCTTGTACGATAAATTGCAAATGACTTGTTTACACAGCTATTGTACCACAGCTTGAGTTTATTGTCAATAGACTAAGCGGGATTTTATCGAAGATCTTGTCAGTTTTGCCTCAAGCATTTCAATAAGAAAAAAACGCACTGTACCCGGAAGTACGGTGCGTTTTGCATTATTCTCGAATTACTTCTCGTTAAGGGATGTTGCCGCGCGGACTGTTACTTCTTTGTCGTAGCAGGAGAATACTTCGTCCATTCTTTCTTTGTCAGGCTTCTTTGTGATAAGGCTGACTACGGGAACAACTACCAGACCAACCGCCATTGCAAGCACACCTGCGTTGATGGGGGATGCGAAGAAGGGACTGATGAATGTAACACCCGCGAATGTGCATACCATGTTTGCGATCATGATGCCAACGCCGCTGATAAAGCTTACCCAAACAGCAGCCTTGGTAACCTTCTTCCAGTAGAGAGAGTAGAGGAAAGGAGCAAGGAACGCGCCTGCGAGAGCACCCCAGGAGATACCCATGAGCTGTGCGATGAATGTTACGCTGGACTTTGCCTGAACGATTGCGATAATTGCGGAGACAGCAACGAAGAACACGATAAGCACACGGATGATGAGCATCTGCTTCTTCTGTTCAACCTTTTTCTCACCCTTTTCCATTGCGGGAACGATCATGTCAAGTGTAAGAGTTGAAGATGATGTGAGGACGAGAGAGGAGAGAGTGGACATGGATGCGGAGAGAACCAGCATGACAACGATAGCAACAACTACGTCGGGCATATCGTTCAACATTGAGGGAACGATACTGTCGTACTGAGGAGTTACGCCATCTGCTGCATAGGAGATCTTGTCAGCGAAAAGTCTGCCAAATCCGCCCATGAAGTAGCAGCCGCCTGCAACGATGAGTGCGAAGACGGTAGAGATAATGGTTCCCTTGGAGATAGCAGCCTCATTCTTGATAGCATAGAACTTGCCGACCATCTGAGGAAGACCCCATGTGCCGAGGG
>JAGBGV010000145.1 GCA_017935805.1 Clostridia bacterium
ATTTGCAAGTCTTCGTGGCTTTCTAATCGATTTCACCGTATATAATGAGGGAGATTGGCACGGAAGTGCTGTTTCAACCGATAAAAATACGTTAGAAGAGCTACAGGGATCCGAAAAAGTTGAAAATACTACCTATTCAAAATATGTCGGCTATTCAATCGCAGAGGGGTGTACAAATCCGGATAAGCCATATTTATTTATCCTTGGAACCTCTGATAACTTTGACGATATGATGCACATTCATATTAGTGAAGGTAGGTATCCAACATCCAAAAATGAGATACTGATTCCATATCATTTAAGTGCAAACGGAGGAGTGAACTATAAGCTTGGTGAAACATTCACGCTCTCTGTTGGTGACCGAATGATCGACGGATCTATTTTAAATCAAAATAACCCATATATAAATAACGAACAAACCGGCGAAAGCGAGAGCTTTGTTGCGCGAGAAACGATCACTTACACCGTTGTTGGATTTTATGCACGTCCCGGATTTGAAGAATACTATGCTCCCGGATATACTGCTTTAACATTAGATAATGAAGGCGGTGACGGAGTATATGACGTTTACTTCAAGATGAAGTCAGCGGGCGATTATTATCAATTCGTGGAAGAGAATAAGATTACCGGTCTTACAAACGTAGATCTTTTGATGTACTCCGGTGTCAGTCAGTATCCCGAATTTATGGTGGTCTTCTACGGTCTTGCTGCAGTGATCATAGCACTGATCCTCTTTGGTTCGGTCTCTTTGATATATAATGCCTTTTCTATCTCGGTTTCGGAGAGAACTAAGCAATTCGGACTATTATCTTCGATTGGTGCCACAAAAAAGCAACTTCGTAAAACCGTTTTCTTTGAAGCCTTTGTGGTCAGTGCTATCGGTATCCCGTTAGGTGTTCTTGCAGGAATTGGCGGAATGGGTATTACATTCCATTTCATCAGTGACTTGTTTGTAAAAATGGGTCTGCCGGAGGAGCTTCCGCTCCGTCTATGTGTAACGTGGGTATCTGTAATAGCCGCGTGCTTGATAGCACTAATCACAGTCTTTGTTTCGGCTTGGATCCCCGCCATTCGAGCAACGCGAGTTACCATCATAGATGCGATCCGACAGAGCAAGGACATTAAAATTAAGCAGAAGGATACTAAGACCTCAAAGCTGACCTATCGTTTGTTTGGTCTTCCCGGTGTAATCGCTACCAAGCACTTTAAGAGAAACAGAAAGAAGTACAGAACCACTGTTGTCAGTCTTTTTATGAGCATTGTCTTGTTTGTTTCTGCAACATCAATTGTAAGTTATGTTAAGGAAGTAACTGAACTGGGGTATGGAACCGCAGGCTATGATATCATATATTACGGAGACTCAGATATAAAAGACGAGGAAGCATCGGAACTATTTGATAAGCTTAACTCGGCCGAAGGGGTAAGTGCTGGTGCATATTATCGCCAACATTATTCACGCCTTTTTGCAAACCGCAAAGACATTACAGAAAATTACTTGTCTCATTTTGTGGATAATTTTCCTGATCCTGAGCTTGCGGCGGAAGGAAAGGTCTCGTTTATGGCAACCGTTGTTTTCGTCCGGGATGATCT
Source organism: Clostridia bacterium (assembly GCA_017935805.1). The sequence continues at coordinate 1,591 of JAGBGV010000145.1, forward strand.
GTACAGAAGTCTGTTAAAGGAAAACGGACTTGATGAAGCCAAGTACATGAATACGGATAAACCTTTAGCTCTCGCATTTAATCACTACAAAACCTATAGCGAAGCAAATAAAAAGTTTGTAAATGGAAATGTATTGGCTACGGAAAACTCATCCGTGAGCTTCGAGTGCGAGAAAACTCCTGAAGGGTACTACGTGTATGAGGTGTATACGGACGACAATGGAAAAATGATGTGTACGCTGGAGAAATACAGAGACCCCGATGATACCTATTCAGTTCCTTATGAAGAAGTGTATTCTATGAAGAAATTGGATGTAGGTGCATTTATAAAAAAAGCTCCGTACTATGTTGGTGAAAGTGAAGAAATACGACTGATATACCCCAATAGTCTTGCATCGACTGTAATGGGAGATTATGAAGAATATCTTTCCGTAATGTTCAAATTCCAGTCTGACGATCATACCAAAAGCTATGACGAAATGAAACAGATCCTAAAGGATAATAACGTCAGCACAGCCGAGCTTTCGGACTACGCAGCCGCTGTGGAAGACACCAGAAACCTTATGACAATCGTAAATATTTTTGCTTACGGTTTCATCATCCTGATTTCCTTGATAGCAGCGACAAACGTATTCAATACGATTTCTACCAGTATCTCGCTGCGCAGACGCGAGTTTGCCATGCTTAGGTCAGTGGGAATGACAGAGAAGGGCATCAACAAGATGATGAATTATGAGTGTATTCTATACGGTGCTAAGGCACTTCTGCTTGGATTGCCCACATCCTGTTTGATTAGCTTTATTCTTTACAAGATCGTATCGAATGGAATGATGGTAACCTTTAAATTGCCTTGGCTTGCAATGGGTATCGCAACACTCAGCGTATTCCTTGTGGTCTTTGCCACAATGCTTTATGCAATGCACAAGATCAAAAAAGAAAATCCCATTGAAGCGCTGAAAAACGAAAATCTATAATAAAGAAGGGTGTCGCGGTCGCGCGGCACCCTTCTTGCATTGCTCAGGGAAGTAAGAAATAGCAAAATACAGAGATGCGGTTTGAAAATCGCATCTCTGTTAGCTTTTATTTTAACATTGAAACAGCATTGCTGATTGTCTTTTCCAAAGCTTCACGACCGTACTTATCAACCTCGGCTTTGTTCTTTTCGCCGTGTGTCAGGCAGCCTGCACCGCCGATACATCCACCGATACAAGCCATGCCTTCGATAAAGTTACCGTCAAGAATGCCCTTGTTCAACTTGAGCAGAGCCATACGGCAGGCTTCAATACCGTCGCAGGGAACTGCTTTCAGATCAAAGTCGATATTCTGTTCCTTGAGACCTTGTGCTACTGCATCGGAAAGACCGCCGGAACGTGCAAAGATACGACCGAAATAGGAAGCATTATCAAGAACGTCCTCGTCAAGCGTGGTAATGTCGATATCCTTGCTGTCAAAGAGTGCTTGCAGCTCTTCAAAAGTGAGAACAGAATCGACATAGGGCTTGACTTCTTCAAGCTGTGCCTCTGCCTTTTTTGCAGTGCAGGGACCGATGAAAACGACCTTTGCATTCGGTGTGGTATCCTTGATATACTTTGCAAGTGTTGCCATCGGAGAAAGGTTATGTGAAACGTACTTTAAGAGATCCGGGAAAGCGGACTTAATGTATGCCACAAAAGCAGGGCAGCAGGAGCTTGTCAAAAGACCTTTTTCTGCGAGCTCACGGGATTCAGCCTGAGCAACCATATCCGCGCCGAGAGCGGCTTCTACTACCGTAAAGAATCCAAGCTCCTTGAGTCCGGTAATGACCTGACCGAGCTTTGCGTAGGTGAACTGACTCGAAATAGAGGGGGCAACCATCGCATAAACCTTATATTTCTCGTTTTTATCACTCTTCTTGATGAGGTCAATGACATTGAGAATATAGGACTTATCCATAATAGCACCGAAGGGGCACTGGTAAACGCAGGCACCGCATTGAATGCACTTGTGGTTGTCAATAATAGCAGCCTTGTGCTCGTTCATAGAGATTGCCTTGACCTTGCAGGCGTTCTGACAAGGACGCTTACGGCTTACGATTGCGGTGTAAGGGCAGACCTTCGCGCAGGCTCCACACTCCTTACACTTGGATTTATCAATGTGCGCTACGTGCTGATGGTCAAAGGAGATCGCCCCGAACTTGCAGACGTCCTCGCAACGATGCGCAAGGCATCCACGGCAGGCATTCGTTACCTCATAACCACCGACAGGGCATTCGTCACAAGCAATATCAATAACTTCAATGACGTTGGGATTGTTCTTATCTCCGCCCATTGCGATCTTAACTCTCTCTCCGAGAATTGCTCGCTCTTTATATACACAGCAACGCATTGTGGGTTCATTACCGGGCACAATCGTTTTCGGAATATCCATGACGTGCTCGAGCAATACGTCTTTCCAAGCAAGGCGTGCAACCTCGCGTAATACTTTATATTTTAAATGCTGTACTTTGGTATCAAATTTACGCATTTTACACCTCCTTAGAAATAGCTTACCTTGATGCGCTTACCCATCTTTTTTAGGCAGGCAGATAATTCTTCCACCAGATTCATTTTGATATTGAAGTTGATAGGAAGATCTGGGTTTTGGTGGGCAGGGTTTACGGCTCTGCCTACATAGAAGTTGATGTCGGTTGCTTCCTCAAACAGCAATCGGCTGATCAGAGAAGCGCCGTCCTTTTTGAAGTTCCAATGCTCGTATTTTTCATTGGGACCGAGATAATCCTTTGCATACTCAATTACATGGTTCATTGTGATAACGCCTTCCGTAACAAGGTCAACACCTTCTATTTCAGCAATAGGAGGAATATCAGAGCGCTCAAATTTAAGACTTGCCTTTAAGGGCTTACCGAGAAACTTAGCTGCGATTGAAGATGTTGTACCGCCGCAGATGATGTGCTTACCTTGCTTGGAGAAGAAGAGTGACATCATACGGTCACAGTCATCTCGGTTTGAGGGAGGACCAAAAAGGATATTCATTGGCTCTCTCTTACGAACCTTTACGACACAAGCAGTCGTATCATCACCGGGCTTATGGCCGTATAGCTTATCACACTCGTCCACGAGCATGGTGGACAGAATCTTTGCAGTATATCCGCCACAGATAAGAGCCAACATATAGTCGGCAATATCCTCGCGTTTCCAGCCGAAGTTGTAGCGTCCGCCAAGTCCGGCATGGGGGCATCCATCGCTCATTGCGATGAAGACGTCATCCTCCTGAAGCTTGATCGTGGATTTATAGATTTTCTTTCCGCCGATATTCAATTCGGTTTTCGGATAATCGTAAATGTCGAAATTACGATAGGCAATCACGTGGGGATTATCGTACTGAATGATATCGGCGGTATCGTTGTTTTGAATATGAATAATGGTGAACGTGGAGTAAGCCACGCCGCGCACCGAGCATACGGGAAGGGTTGCGGCGATCGTAGATACACATTCCTCGATGGGAAGTCCCGCTGCCATCATTGTTGAGATGATCTTGGAGGTGAGTGTTGAAAGGATGCTTGCCTTTACGCCGCTTCCAAGTCCGTCTGCAAGTACAATGACGGTAGAATTTTCGTTTTCCTCTACAATGTCAACGTGGTCACCGCAAAGCTCTTCGCCGATATGATTGATGCTTTTGTATCCGATATCTGCACACAAATCATTCATCGCCTATAGACTCCTTTAACTTCGTCAAGGCAATCTTGGTCTCTGCTGCGGTTTCACCGAGCAAGGAAGCAATTTCCTGAACGATTCGCATTTGTTTATCAACAACCCTATCCGCAACCTCAATGGTCTGACGGCTGAGGCTTTCCTTCTTTTCGCGGTTTGCTTCTTCATCGGTAATATCTCTCATAATACCAATCAACAATCTGGAATCCTTATCGTGAACGATCGTTTGCTCAATATATCGCTTGTATTCCGCAAGATAGACCTTCTGATCCCTTACGGTTCTACCGGAAGTACGTACATCAATGAATGCAGCCGGATCGAGAATACGAATTACAGGCTCACCGAGAACATCGGATTCAGCACGGATATTCATGATCTTTCTTGCTGCCGCATTGATTTGCTGTACTTCCAGATCTTCATTGAGAACGATGAGACCGTTGTGAGTGTTCTTAACAATGGTGTCCGAGAAACTTTCCGCTTTATCCTTGAGGAAGGGAAGACACATCGAGATCTCGGCTTTGCCCTGACAAATTGCGATTGCTTTTTCGCGGCAGGAGTTGTAGCCGCAGGATCCGCAGTTCAGCTCGTCGGAGGGCTTAAACTTACCCATTTGACGAAGTACGGCGGCAATCTCATATTCAGCGGGCTGCATCAGCTTATGATCGATCATCGTGAAGTGCTTTTTCAGTGCTAATGATTCGGGTTGTGCAACGTCAAAGTCGCGCGTGCCCGCGTACTGTGCAATCGACATATAATCGTGAACAGGAGAACGGTGATATTTCTCCATTACAGGACCGCCGATACAGCTACCGACACAAGCAGACATCTCGATAAAGCACTTATGGACCTTACCGCTTTCAATATCCTTGAGCGCGGTGATACAATTTTCAACGCCATCGAGCGCCAAGTAAGTATAGCCGGGTGCATTCTGCGCCATTGTCTTCAGAATACCGCCGGTGGTGGGGAAGAAGCGAGCTCTGCTCTCGGGGTTTTCATCCATCTCCTTTTCAAGCTCGATACGCTCGGCTTTCAACCAATTCGTGAGTTCCTCAAAGGTGAGCACAGCGTCAACCGGTCCCTCATAATATTCAGCCTCGTCTTTCTTTGCCACACAAGGACCGATAAATACCGTCTTTGCATTGGGGATTCGCTTCTTGATATCTACGCAGTGTGCTTGCATGGGAGACATGACATCTGCAAGATATTGAAGCTCGGCGGGAAAGTATTTCTGAATCAAAAGGTTGATGGAGTGGCAGCATGAGGTGATGATAATATCTCTGCTGTCTTCTTTCAGCATACGCTCATACTCGGTTTTAACTATAGTAGCACCGATCGCGGTTTCCTCTACGTCATAGAAGCCAAGCTTTTTGAGAGCCTTGCGCATTGCTTCAATTCCAACACCGTCATAGTTAGCAATAAAGGAAGGAGCAAGGCTGACAACGACAGGATCACCGCTTTGGATCAGAACTCTGACCTTTTCCGTGCTGTCCACAATTTCTTTTGCATTCTGAGGACACACGACGAAACAATGACCGCATAAAATGCACTCATTGTCGATGATATGTGCTTGGTTACCCGAAAAACGGATAGCCTTTACAGGACAGTGACGGATACACTTATAGCAGTTTTTGCAGTTGGATTTTTTTAGCGTCAGGCAGTTAGCCATATTAGTCACGTCCTTTCTTCTTCAATAACTTTCAAAATATGTTCCGCAAAGAATTCTCTGAAATTCTCTCTGGTGATACCGACATGAATATCATCGTTCACCTGTACGGTAACACCGACACGGTTGCATTTTCCGATACAGAAGCTGCCGGAAAGCACGACCTCATCCTCAATATTATGATCCTTCACGGCTTTTTCAAAAAGCTCAACAATATCAGCAGAGTCTTTCAGATGGCAAGATGAGCCGACACAAACCTGAACGAAAATCATAATCTTATACCTTTGCAAGAATTTCCTTTTCGAAGAACTCTCCTACGTTTTCGGGAGTAACGGAATAGAAGGAGTCATTTACCGTTACACATACACCCTGCTGACATTTGCCCATGCAGAAAGTTCCGCCGAGCTCAACCTTATCACCGATGTTCTTATCTGCGATCAAATACTGAAGCTGTTCAACTACCTGGCGAGAACCTTTGATATGGCAGGAGCTTCCGATACAAACTGTAATTTTAAGCATAATAGTTTCCTCTCAATCTTATTTACGTGTTTAGCGCGGAGCTTCCCAAGACTGTAGTCGGCAAGCCCCGCCGCTTGATTTTTCTTATCGATTATTCGTAGTCCACTACGTTGGTCCAACTCATAAGGAACTCGCGCTCCTTTTCGTTGCCCTTAACGGATTGGGAAGCTGCCACGATAGGCATCCACTTCTGAACGTACTGCTTCGCGGTATCGCTCTTCTTGCAGAAGAGGTCGAGGTACTTGTTCGCGCCGTCGAAGTCGCCTTTCAGCATAAACAGCAGATAGGTGCGGGCTACGTCAGCGGAAGCATTGCCTTGCGTTGCGTGGGACCAGTCGAGAATGTAGGGAGTACCGTCATCGGTAATGATGATATTGGAGGGGTTGAAGTCGCCGTGGCATACCTTGTTGTGCTTAGGCATACCTTCAAGGCGGGTATGAAGATCGTAACGAGTGGTAGCATCAAGCTCGGTCTGTGCGATCTTGCGGCTCATCTTGTCCTTCAGCTTGTTAAGGAGAGGAGATGTCTTTGCGTGAACACTCATCTGAAGATCAACGAGAAGCTCAATGTATTCAGCCTTCTTCTCGGGATTTTCTTCCATAAGCTGTGCAAGAGTCTTTCCCTTGATATATTCGGAAACGATTGCCCACTTGCCGTCAATCATGGTAACCTCAAGAATCTTGGGGATATTGAGTCCGGTTTCCTCCACTCTCGCCTGATTGAGAGCCTCGTTGAGAACGTCAGCCTTGGAGTAGCTTTCTCCGAAAACCTTAACACACTGTTCGCCATCACGGTAGATGGTCTTGTCGTTTCTTACTGCAATAATCTTATCAAGTTTCATTGTTCCATATCCTCCTTATTTTACGCTTTCTTACCCTTGCGGTAGGGTGTCTTGATAGCATCGGGTGTTGCAACACTGAGGTCAGTTGCGGGCATTTTCTCTTCAACAAAGTGTTTGCCGTAGTATGCGTTGAGGTACATCTGCTTGATCTCGCTCATCAGGGGATAACGGGGGTTAGCTCCGGTGCATTGGTCATCGAACGCCTGCTCAACCATGTCATCAAGGCGAGCGAGGAAGTCGTTCTCATCGATGCCGTAGTCCTTGATAGTAGCTTTGATGCCGACTCTTGCCTTGAGGTCGTTAATCGCTTTGATAAGACCTTCCAGCTTCTCCTCATCGTTTGCTCCCTTAATGCCGAGGTAATCGGCGATCTCAGCATATCTTGCAAGGGTGTGAGGATGGTCGTACTGCGAGAAGGTACCCATCTTTGCGGGGGCCTCGGCAGCATTGAAGCGGAGAACTTCTTCGATCATAAGAGCGTTTGCAACGCCGTGGGGAAGGTGATGGAATGCACCGAGCTTGTGAGCCATTGAGTGGCAGACACCGAGGAATGCGTTTGCGAATGCCATACATGCCATCGTAGCAGCGTTTGCCATCTTCTCACGAGCCTCAACGTCGGTCTGACCGTTATCGTAAGCTCTGGGCAGATACTCGAAGATCACCTTAAGAGCGCGGAGAGCAAGTCCGTCGGTGTAGTCGGTAGCGAGCATTGCGGCATAAGCCTCTACTGCGTGAGTTACTGCGTCAATACCGGAAGCCGCGGTAAGTCCACGGGGTGCAGACATATGGAAGTCGGTGTCGATGATTGCCATGTTGGGGAGGAGCTCGTAGTCAGCAAGAGGATACTTCACGCCGGTCTTTTCATCGGTGATAACCGCGAAAGGAGTTACCTCAGAGCCGGTACCTGCGGAGGTGGGGATTGCGATAAAGTAAGCCTTTTCACCCATCTTCGGGAAGGTGTAAACTCTCTTACGGATATCGATAAATCTCATTGCCATATCCATAAAGTCTGCCTCGGGATGCTCATAAAGCACCCACATGATCTTACCTGCGTCCATTGCGGAGCCACCGCCGAGTGCGATAATGGTATCGGGTTGGAACGCTCTCATCTGAGCTGCGCCCTCGGTTGCATTAGCGAGAGTAGGATCGGGCTGCACGTTAAAGAAGGTCGTGTGCTGAATGCCCATTTCATCGAGCTTGTCGGTAATCGGCTTGGTATAGCCGTTCTGGTAAAGGAAGGTATCGGTTACTATGAACGCCTTCTTAGCGCCTCTTACAGTCTTAAGCTCGTCGAGAGCTACAGGGAGGCAACCCTTCTTAATGTAAACCTTTTCAGGTGTTCTGAACCAAAGCATATTTTCTCTCCTCTCGGCTACTGTCTTAATGTTTAAGAGGTGCTTAACACCTACGTTCTCGGACACGCTGTTACCGCCCCAAGAGCCGCACCCCAGCGTGAGCGAGGGAGCGAGCTTGAAGTTGTAAAGGTCACCGATACCGCCGTGAGCAGAGGGCGTGTTAACGAGGATACGGCAGGTTCTCATTCGGCTCGCGTATGCGGCAAGCTTTTCTTTCTCTGTGATCTTGTTGATGTAGAGCGAGGAGGTGTGACCGAAGCCGCCGTCCTCAACGAGCTTATCTGCCTTATCAAGAGCCTCCTCAAAGGTCTTAGCCTTGTACATAGCGAGTACGGGAGAGAGCTTCTCGTGAGCGAACTCCTCGGAGAGCTCTACGCTCTCAACCTCACCAATGAGGATCTTTGTACCTGCGGGAACTGTTACGCCTGCGAGTTCAGCGATTTTTGCTGCCTTCTGACCAACGATCTTCGCGTTCAGCGCACCGTTGATGATGATGGTCTTACGAACCTTTTCGGTTTCCATGGGATCAAGGAAGTAGCATCCTCTTGTTGCAAACTCACTCTTAACTGCGTCATAGATACTTTCCAAAACGATGACCGATTGCTCAGACGCACAGATCATACCGTTATCGAAAGTCTTGGAGTGAATGATCGAGTTAACTGCCAGAAGGATATCTGCGGTTTCGTCGATGATTGCGGGAGTGTTACCTGCACCGACGCCGAGAGCGGGCTTGCCCGAAGAATAAGCAGCCTTAACCATTCCGGGACCTCCGGTTGCGAGGATGATATCGGCTTCCTTCATAACCGTGTTTGTCATATCGAGAGAAGGAACGTCGATCCAATCGATAATTCCTTCGGGAGCACCTGCCGCAACTGCCGCTTCAAGAACCAGCTTTGCAGCCGCGATGGTGGAATTTTTTGCTCTGGGGTGGGGGCTGATAATAATGGCATTACGAGTCTTGAGTGCGAGAAGACACTTAAAAATTGCGGTAGAGGTAGGATTGGTTGTAGGGATAACTGCGGCAACAACACCGATAGGCTCTGCGATCTTGGTGATACCGTATGCCTTATCTTCCTCGATAACTCCGCAGGTCTTGGTCTCCTTATAAGCATTGTAGATATATTCTGCGGCGTAGTGATTTTTGATCACCTTATCCTCTACAATACCCATTCCTGTTTCTTCAACAGCAAGCTTTGCAAGACTAATTCTTGCCTTATCTGCAGCAGATGCCGCAGACAAAAAGATTTTGTCAACCTGCTCCTGAGTATAGGTTGCAAAAACCTTCTGTGCCGCTCTTACACGAGCGATCGCACCGTGCAGTGATTCCACACTGTCAACGATTTCGTAAGTTTTGGTTTCCATTTTTATATGTCCTCCTAAAATTATTTACTGATTTGATTATTGAGATATGCAAGGGATAGCGCTAAGTTTTCTTGTTTCAAAAGCACACCTGAAGGAACCTTCAGCGTGCAGGGCGCGAAATTCCATATCGCTTCGATGCCGCTTGCTACGAGCTTATTGCAAACGTCTTGGGCTGAGCCTTGACCTACCGTGATAATACCGAGCTTAACGTTGTGTTCTGTACAATAAACGGTGATGTCCTTGATGGGAAGGATCGCCTTTGCATTTTTACCGATTTGGAGCGCTTGATCGTTACAATCGAAGCCTGCCACGATCTTTACACCGAATTCTTCAAAGCCGTCGTAATCAAGAAGTGCTCTGCCGAGCTTTCCTGCGCCAACGAGAACAGCGTTCGTCAATCTATCATATCCGAGATGGCGTTCAAGATCGCCTATCAGCGTTGCACGCTCGTATCCGATCTTAGGTTTTCCTGCGCCGCTGACAGCCGCAAGATCCTTGCGAACCTGAACGTCGCCAAGAGAAAGCCCTTTTGCAATTGCCGTTGCAGAGATCGTCGCACCCTTTACAGCAGGCAGACTTTTTAAATACTGCAAGTATAGCGGAAGCCTTCCGAGTGTTGCCTTAGGGATAGAATATCCGTTCATTTGACACCTCCTTGTTTTCATCGTTAATATTCTAACACACATTCGACTTCTTGAGAATTATTAAAATGTTATATCGGCATTATATTTATCGATATAACAATAATCGATAAATATGATATCAATAAAAACGAGCAATTTCATTTTATTGACGAAAATGCTCGCGCATATTATATATTTGTATTTTTTGCGGTGATGGAGAAGGCGGTCGAAATGTCATAATATTACCTCTCACATTAAATGTATATTAAGTATAACATAAAATGAATAATAATACAATAGATATTTTGTAAATAAAGCAAAAAAAGAAAGGTCGCCTCTTCCTAAAACGACCTTTCTCCCGGATGTTCTATCCTCAATGAGTGCCCTTAATGATTGGCTCGGGCGGACTCATATTAAATTGTTATACCGGCATTGCCAAATTGATACACCTTACTTAGAAAGTGCCTCATCAATAGCCTTTGCCGCAACCTTACCTGCACCCATAGCCGAGATAACGGTGGCCGCGCCCGTGACCGCATCACCGCCTGCATAAACGGCATTGCGGGAGGTAAGTCCGTCCTCATTGACTACTATACCGCCCCAACGGTTCACCTCAAGTCCCTCGGTTGTGGATTTGATTAGGGGATTGGGGGAAGTACCGATAGACATAATTACAGTATCTACGTCAATAGTGAATTTGCTGTCCGGGATTACCACAGGACGTCTTCTTCCTCTCTCATCGGGTTCACCAAGCTCCATTTTGACGCAGATCATACCCGTAACAAAACCGTTTTTGGGATCTCTTGCATCATCGGGGTTATTGTAGCCGAGAATTTCGGTAGGATTGCAAAGCAGACGGAATTCGATTCCTTCCTCTTCTGCGTGCTCTACCTCTTCGCGTCTTGCGGGAAGCTCATCCATCGAACGGCGGTAAACGATATACACCTTTTCAGCGCCAAGTCTAAGAGCCGTTCTTGCTGCGTCCATAGCAACGTTTCCGCCACCAACGACCGCAACCTTACCACCCTTCATAATAGGTGTTTCAGGGCTTTCAAGATAGGATTTCATCAGGTTGCTTCTTGTAAGGAATTCATTGGCGGAATACACACCTTTGAGAGATTCGCCGGGAATACCCATAAAGTTGGGAAGACCTGCGCCCGAGCCAACGAATACGGCTTCATATCCCATTTCGAAAAGCTCGTCAATGGTCAAGGTCTTGCCAATGACGACGTTAGTTTCAATATGAACGCCCAGCTTCTTGAGCGTATCCACCTCTTTGGCAACGATTTTCTTGGGAAGACGGAATTCGGGAATACCGTAGACAAGCACACCGCCTGCGGTATGAAGAGCCTCATAAACGGTTACATCATAGCCTTTCTTTGCAAGGTCGCCCGCGCAGGTCAGACCGGAAGGACCCGAGCCAACAACTGCAACTCTGTGTCCGTTGCTCTCGGGACGAACAGGTTCTTCGGTGCAAAAAGTGTTATGCCAATCCGCGACGAAGCGTTCAAGTCGTCCGATACCAACCGATTCTCCCTTAATTCCTCTTACGCACTTGGACTCGCACTGCGTTTCCTGCGGACATACCCTGCCACAGACAGCGGGAAGGGAAGACGACTTTGTTATAACTTGATATGCACCCTCAAAGTCTCCTTCCTTAATTTTTGAAATGAATTCGGGAATGTGGATTTTAACGGGGCAGCCGTTAACACAGGGCATATTTTTGCAGTTCAGACATCTGTTTGCTTCATCAATTGCTTGCTCCTCGGTATATCCGAGCGCAACCTCGTCAAAGTTATGCGCTCTGACTTTTGCGTCCTGCGTAGGCATAGCGTTTCTTGTAAGACTCATATTTGTCTTTGCCATTTTTACTGTACCTCCTTCTTGTAAAGATTACAAGTGGATTCATAGGCGTGATGCTCGAAATCGGCATACATTCTGCCTCTTGACATCGCCTCATCAAAATCGATCTCGTAGCCATTGAAATCGGGGCCGTCTACGCAAGCAAACTTCGTGACCTTTTTACCGTCCACATTGAGCGTGAGTCGGCAACCGCCGCACATTCCCGTGCCGTCGATCATAATGGGGTTCATAGAAGCAGTAACAGGTGTACCAAAGGGTTTCGCCGTTGATACTACGAACTTCATCATAACGAGAGGGCCGATGGTGATGATCATATCAAACCGCTCACCCGCCTCAAGCATTTCCTTAAGAGGAAGAGTTACATTTCCTCGCTCGCCGTAAGAGCCGTCGTCGGTCATCACACGAAGCGTGTCGGAGCAAGCCTTGAACTCGTCCTCAAGGATGAGAAGATCCTTATTTCTGAATCCGATAATGCTCGTAACGTGAGCACCCATTTCATGCAATTTTTCGGCAATGGGCATAGCGATCGCGCAACCGACACCGCCGCCGACGATGCAGACCTTTTTCAGTCCGTCGAGATGAGTTGCCACCCCGAGAGGGCCGACGAAATCCTGAATATATTCGCCTGCCTCTTTATAGGAGAGCTTCTTGGTAGTACCGCCGACCACTTGGAAAATGATCTTGACGGTTCCGTTATTCTTATTTACACCCGCAACGGTCAGCGGAATACGCTCGCCTTCATCATCCACACGAAGGATGATAAACTGTCCGGGCTGTGCTTTATTTGCTACGAGCGGTGCTTCGATCCAAAGCTGAATGACCGTTGGATTCAACACCTTTTTGTCAACAATTCTATACATTTTTATCCTCCTTTTGCAAAATGACGGCTACCGAAGAATCGGTAACCGTCATTTTTATATTTACGAGTTAACCGTTATCAGAAATCAACTTCGGTATCGTAATAGCAGCACTTAAGAAGCTTTTCCATCTGCTCTACAGAAATAGCTCTGGGGTTGGAGCCGGTACAAGCATCTGCAACTGCGTTCTTTGCGATCTCGGGAAGTCTCTCAAGGAAGATGTTCTCGGGAACAAAACCGTTTTCGGTGGGAAGGCTGTCAAGACCGTAGTTCTTGATGCACTGAGGAATGCTCAAAGCATCGTTCATGCCGCGGAGGTAAGCGATGAGGTTTGCAACCTTTTCATCGTCGTTTGCACCGCTAAGACCCATGTAGTCAGCGATCACGCCGTAACGCTTCTTTGCGGTCTCATCCTTTGCGTTGAAGGCGATAACCTTGGGAAGGTACATAGCGTTAGCTACGCCGTGAATG